>JAKOSS010000089.1 GCA_029777145.1 Acidobacteriota bacterium
GCCCTCAAGGGTGTGCGGTATCGGCCGCTTTCGGCGTCCGTTCTGCTGCGCCGCAACCTCTTCATTTACGGCGTCGGCGGCGTGATCATTCCGTTCGCGGGGATCAAACTGATCGACGTATTTTTGACCGCCGTCGGATTGGCATGAGCACGAACAGATGTTGAAAGAACTGAAAACCGCCGCAATCATGATTGCATTGATGACGTTCGGCCTTGGTATCGTTTATCCGATCGCGGTCACGGCGGTCGCCGGCGTGTTGTTTCCGCACGAGGCAACCGGATCGCTGATCGAGGTACGCGGGATCATCGTCGGATCGGAACTGATCGGGCAACGTTTCGAATCCGATCGTTACTTCCATGGCCGACCGAGCGCCGCCGCTGACGGCTACGACGCAATAAGGTCGGGCGGTTCAAACCTTGGACCGACGAACTCGCGGTTGATCGAGAGAATCCGTAGCGCCGCGGAAGATCTCGGTCCGACGAATCCAGCTCGTCCGATTCCGGCCGATCTGGTGATGGCGAGCGGTTCCGGATTGGACCCGGACATTTCGCCCGCGGCGGCCGGGTTTCAGGTTCCGCGGATCGCGAGATCCCGTGGGATTCCGGAAGCGAAGCTTTGGGAGTTGATCGCTTCACAAACCACCGGACGCGACCTCGGGTTTCTCGGCGAACCCCAGGTCAACGTCCTGCGATTGAATATCGCGCTCGACTCCCTCGCGAGGTGAAACGATGTTCGTTGACACGCACATTACCGCATCACCCGAACGCAACGGCCGACGTTCGACGCCGGAATCGCTGTTGCACCGGATCACCGCCGGCGAGACGGCAAAGCTCCGCGTTTATATCGGAGCGGCAGCGGGCGTGGGAAAGACCTGCCGGATGCTCGACGACGCCCACGAACTCCGATCGCAGGGCATCGACGTCGTCCTCGCGACGATCGAGACTCACGGCCGTGAAGAGACCGAACTGAAGATCGGCGACCTCGAACTGGTTCCGGAAAAGCGAATCGAGTACCGCGGGGCGCACCTCAGGGAAATGGACCTCGAAGCGACCATCAACCGGCGGCCCCAAGTTGCGGTCGTCGATGAACTGGCCCATACGAACGTTGAAGGGACACGAAACCGCAAACGATACGAGGACGTACGGCAACTGCTCGATCACGGAATCTCGGTTATCACCGCCGTCAACATCCAGCATATCGAATCGTTGAACGACGTTGTCGCCCGGACGACCGGCGTCACCGTCCGGGAAACCGTTCCGGACCATTTCTTCCGGCTCGCGGATGAAGTGATCGACGTCGACGTTTCGATCGACACGCTTCGCACCCGCTTGCGTCAGGGTAAGATCTACGCCGTCGAAAAGATCGAGCAGTCGCTCAACAACTTCTTCAGAAAGGGCAACCTCGCCGCCCTGCGTGAACTCGCGCTGCGTCAGGTCGCGTATCATCAGGCGGCTCAGGACCATGAATACCGCGAACGCGAAGGGCTCGAGCAGTTCGTCGTTCCGGAGAAGATCATGGTCTGTTTGGCGTCGCGCGGATCGGGCAAGAAACTGTTGCGGACAGGTGCCCGTATAGCCGGCCGGATGGCCGCTGACGACTGGTACGCCGTCTATGTCGAAACCCCGAAAGAGTCGAATTGGAAGATCTCTCCCGAGGCGTACGCGGCGCTCGCCGAGAACATCAGGCTCGCGGAATCCCTCGGCGCGCGCGTCGTAAAACTCAGGGGAAAGAACGTCGCCAACGAACTTCTGACGTTCGCCCGAGAAAATGAGATCACCCACGTGATCTTCGGCCAATCGGCCAGGTCACGCTGGGAGATCTTGTTCAAGGGATCGATCATCAACCGGTTTCTCGCTGAAGTAAACGACGTCGCGGTCCATGTTATCCCAATTGAAAAGGAAAGTTAGGTGAGTTTTGTCGGGTCTCCGAGTTCGGCATTGAGTTCTACGGCGGCGATCACGAGCCGGGTCACGACCTCGCGGTCGATCGAATCGCCTTCTTTCATCTCACGTGTGGCCATCTCGTATTTTCCGCCCGGCTTCAATCCCAGTTCGATCTCGCGCAGCCGTTTGCCGCGCCAGAATCCGAAGAGGACTCGATTATCTTCGGCGCGGATCAGGAGTACTGGACCGTTCGAAAAATAAACGAGATGTCCCCATCTGATGACTTCGTCGAGGTTCGCCGACGCCAAGACGGCGCGGCGCAGTTGAATCACGAGTTCCCGCCGCCAACCGTCGAGGGCGGCGACGTATGTATCCGGATCAGACGCGGGCGGCGTGCGCTTCATCATAGTCCGTCAAGCTCCGTCGGGGATGTTGGACTGAAAACCTCTTATTTGAGACTGGCCGCCTCAATCTGGGCAATCAGCGCGGCCGATATCGAATATTCGATCGTGTGTTTGGGGCCGTTCAGTTTCACCGCGCGCAGATGATCCAAAGCGAGTTTTGTAAAAAGAGCGCTGCCCGGCGCCAAGCGCGCGTTGTACATTCCGATATAGGTATTAACCTTTGCGAGTTTGTAGTTGTCGGTCGCGAACGCCTTGAGTTGTTCCTCGGTGATGTTGCCTCGAAAATACTCCGAGATCTTCTTCGGAATGCTGTCCGGCTCCATTTTCTGCGTCCATTCCGCAAAGAATGCGGTGCCCCTACTGGCGGATAACCGCTGTGATGCAAAAAACCCGATCAAGACCGCATCGTTTGCAAGACCCTTCATACCCATCAGCTCGACGACCTTCAACGCGTCGTTCAGGGCATCTTCGTTTCGTTCCAAGACAAGATTCAGCGAAGCCCGGTGCGAGTAGACCCAGTAGGCGTCGCGGTTAAGTTCGATCGCCTTGTTATAATCAGCGAGTGCGAGATCGTATGAACCCCTCAAGAAATATCCGTCGCCACGAAGGTAATAGGAATCGGGATCGGTAGGCGCAATTTCGATCAACTTATTGAAATCCGCAAGCGCAGCGGCGAAGTCGCCCTTGGCGGAATACGCTTGGCCACGCCGACCACGGCCGCGACTCTCAGGCGAGAACTGCAAGAGTTTGTTGTAGGTGCTTATCGCCAGGTCGTATTTTTCGAGACTAATATATTCGTTGCCGAGGTCATAAAAGGCAACGGAGTTTTGCGGCGCAATCCCGATCGCCTTTGTGAAATTGGCAATTGCCGCGTCGTGGTTGCCTTTGATCGAGTATTGAACGCCGCGGTTGATGTGGGCCGAATAGTCGTCAGGACTGAGCGCGATCGTCCGGTTGTAATCGGCGATCGCACGATCGGGATCCGAAATTGCGGCATAGCTGTCTCCGCGAAGCGCAAACGCGTCCTTATACTTCGGATCGATCCTGACTGCCTGATCAAGGTCGGCGATCGCCGCCGAGTAATCATTCTTGAAATAGTTACAGAGGCCGCGTAGATAATACGCGCCCTGATCCTCCGGTTCGAGCTTGATGACTTGCGTGTAGTCGGCAATGGCGGCCGCGTAATCCTTTTTGTAACGATACGCATTCCCGCGGTTGAGATAGGCGTCGCTGACTTCCGGCTGCAATTTTATGACCGTCGTGTAGTCGGCGATTGCGGCATCGTATGAACCCTTTCGGCTGTACGCGCCGGCGCGGGAGTAGATCGCGATCGGGTAATCGGGTTTGAGCCGGATCGCTTCCGAATAGTCCCGAATGGCAGAATCGTAATCGTCCTTACGTCGGTATGCTTCGCCGCGTGAATAATATGCAGGCGCATAGCTCGAATCCGCTTGAATCGCTTTAGAGTACTCCTTGATCGCACCGTCGAGATCTCCGTCATCGAGCAGAATATTTCCACTTACGACAAGATTATAGGCGGACTGCGCACACAGATGGATCGAAAAGAACAGTACGACGAGCAGAACGGAACAAATTCGCATTTACGTCTCCTTTTTCACGCTTTCCGCAGCGATTCGGGTTCACGTTGCACGATATGCCCCATCGTATCCAATCGTCAAGCTCCGTCGGGAATTTCGGGTTCGACGAGTTGCGCGAGCAACGTCAGCGATTCCTGCCAGCCGAGATAGCAAAATTCGACCGGGATCATATCCGGAATGCCTTCCTGAAGGATCGTCACCTCAGTCCCGCATGCGACTGTCCGAAGCGACACCGTGACCTGCATTTCGCCCGGCATGTTCGGATCGTCGAACTCGTCGGAATAGCGGATCAATTCGTGCGGCTTAAGTTCACGGTATTTGCCGCCGAAGGAATGGCTTGAGCCGGTCCCGAAATTCGTGAACGACATCTTGTAACCGCCGCCGACGCGCGCGTCCATCTCATGGATCGTGCCCGTAAATCCGTGCGGCGGAAGCCATTTGCACATCGCCGCTGGATCGAGAAATGCGCGGTAGATCTTTTCCGGTGTCGACCGAAAGACGCGGTGTAGTTTGACTATATTTGGCATTGTTTCACTTTTCCAAAACTGCGCGAAAGGATGATTCTCCCCGCGAAATACGCCAAAAACGCGAAATGCTGATCCGAGGTCTTGTCTTCTCTTTCAGCGTTTCGCGCAATCAACGATCAACATCCTTCGATCGCGCGATCCAACTTCAAGGTTTCTGCTAATCGCCTTAATCGCGAAATCCGCGGCGATCTCAGTACTGACCGAGTAGCCTCTCGTATACCTGCAGGTCGCCCGACGAGAAGCAGCAGAAGACTAGTTGATCGAGATCGTCGATCTCATCGGATCCCAAGACCGCATCGACCGCAATCTCCGCCGCGAGTTCGATCGGATATCCGTAGATCCCGGTGCTGATGCTCGGGAACGCGATCGTCCTGATCTCATGGGACTCAACAAACGACAGGCTTCGGCGATAACATGAGGCGAGCAGTTCCGGCTCGCCATTTTCCCCGCCGCGCCAAACGGGGCCAACCGTGTGGATCACGTATTTTGCCGGCAGCCGATGCCCGCCGGTTATCTTCGCGTCGCCGGTCTTGCATCCGCCGAGAAGTCGGCACTCAAAAAGCAGCTCCGGTCCACCCGCGCGATGGATCGCACCGTCAACTCCGCCTCCGCCCAAAAGGGACGAATTCGCCGCGTTCACGATCGCATCGACCTCAAGCGTCGTGATGTCGGCCCGGATTGCGCGCAGTTTCGCGATACTCATACGATCACGGCGCGGGGATCCGCAACGCCTCGCGCATCACCTGAAAGATCCAGTTCTCCTCCATCACGCCGTGCACCATATTCGCGCCGGGCCCGATCGCGAAGATCGCGACATCCTCGCCGCCGTGAGTTTCGGATCCGAGCGGAACGAGCGCCTGCTGTTTGAAATCAGGATTCGTCGTCTGCTCTTCGGTCAAACCCGGACGCGGAACCGATTTAACGGCGCCCGGACCGTTTTGGTAGGTCAGCGTCGTGTACGGATTGCCGTTCTTGTCCTTGTCGTACTTCGTGTCAGGATCGCCCTTTTCGTCAGCGCCTCGGACAAGTCCGAGGATATTGTTGCCGCGCGTCGGGTAGCCGACGATCGTCAGCGTGTGGCTGTGATCGGCGGTGACGATGATCAGCGTCTCCGAAAGATCGACCTTCGAACGCGCGGTCCGCACGGCGTTCGAGAGCTCGATCGCCTCGGTCAGCGCGCGATAGGCGTTGCCATCATGATGCCCGTGATCGATCCGGCCGCCCTCGACCATCAGAAAATAACCCTTGTTGTTCGATGAGAGCACGTCGATCGCCTTCGAGGTCATGTCCGACAGCGACGGTTCGCCGGCGCCGTCCTTCGGCCGGTCATACTCGTACTTCATGTGCGACGGCTCGAAAAGGCCGAGCAGATGCTTCGTTTTCCTGGCATCGATCGCGTCGAACTGCTCCTTGTTCCAGACGTAGGCGCCGTCCGACGGATACTTTTTCTGCCATTCCATCGTCAGATTGCGGCCGTCGAGTCGCTCGCCGCCCTTCGCGTAGTATTCGGGATCGGACGAGGTTCTCGGCAGGAACTTCGTCCGGCCGCCGCCGAGCGCGACCTCAAGCCCGTTGCCGACCGGAAATTCGATCAACTGCCGGGCAATATCCGGAAAATTGGCATCGCGGGCAGCTTGCGGCATGTCGGCGTCGGATTCCCAATCGCGATGCGCCGTATGCGCGTAACAGGCACCTGGCGTGGCATGCGTGACACGCGCCGTCGAGACGACGCCGGTCGACATTCCGCGCTGTTCGGCAAGCTCGAGGATCGTCGGGACCTTCGCCGCCGCGACGGTCGCATAATCGCCGTGAACGACCGACTGATCGACCGAAAGAACGCCTTCGTCCGTCTTGACGCCGGTCACGATCGCCGACATCGTCGGCGCCGAATCGGACGTCTGCTGATTCGCGCTGTAGGTCTTTGACAAGGCAAGGAACGGAAACTCCTCGAAACTCAGCCGATTCTCTTCACCGCTCTCGCCGCGGAGCTGACCCTCGAGGATCCGGCTCGCGGTGATCGTCGAAATGCCCATCCCGTCGCCGATGAACAAAATGACGTTCTTCGCCTTTTTGGGCTTGCCGATGACGGACTTGCTCCGCTCTATCGCGGCCTTGCCGTCGGAATACCAAAATTCGCGGCTTTCCTTGCGTTTTACGGGAAACGGAGCGGGTACGACCTCCGCTGTCGTCTGCGACAGGTAACAGGAAACCAATGACAGGATCAGGAGCGCCGCCACCGCCGTGCGGGCGTAAATCGATACATGGATGCTCATAATAAATCGCTTCAGTCGCTTATCAAATCAAATCGGCAGTGCCGGCGCAAGCGAAACATCAAGTTTATTAACCGCGCCGTGACATTGATCGGGGGGCGCGGCGGTTCGTGTTACGATAGGCATGCGCTGAAAGATGATCGTGCAACTTCTTGAAACTGTTGTTCGCGAACACACGGAATTTCTGGTATTCGCGTTCTTTTTGATCGCGCTGGCATTTGTACTGGGCGGTTTCGTGCCCCATCGCCGCCCGAAACTCGTCAACGCGACGATGCTGGCCGCGCTCTCGATCGCGATACTTTTCATCGGCTCGGTGTTCGTTCCCGATCCTGCCACATTGCCCCAGATCAACGGCCAGCCGAGCGTCAGCCCTCAGGAACGCTGGACTCTCTGGGCGGCGTTTCTCATCTGCGGCATCGCTGCGATCAACATACTAAGTGTACTCCTCTTTGACATTATTCTCCGACGCTTCAGCCTGCCCCGCATTTTGCGCGACCTGTTGATGGCGCTGGCGTACATCGGACTCGGCGTCGGACTTTTGACGCGGCTCGGAGTCGATCTGACCGGAATCGTGACGACGTCGGCGGTCATCACCGCCGTCATCGGCTTCTCGCTTCAGGACACGCTGATCAATCTTGTCGGCGGCATCGCGCTTGAGATGGAGGACACGATCAATGCCGGCGATTGGATCCGCGTCGATCAGTATGAAGGTCAGGTCACAGAGATCCGCTGGCGGCATACGTCGATCGAGACGCGGAACTGGGACACGGTCGTCCTGCCGAACAGCCTATTGGTAAAGAGTCCGGTGACGGTGATCGGAAAACGGTCCGGCAAGCCGCGACAGCACCGGATGTGGATCTACTTCAACGTCGATTTCAGGTTCGCGCCGACCGAAGTGATTGACGTCGTCGAAGAAGCGCTGCACGCGGAGCCGATCGAGAACGTCGCCGCCGATCCGCCGCCGAACTGCATCGTTTACGATTTCAAGGACTCGTTCGTTTACTATGCCGTACGCTACTGGCTGACGGACCTGCAGAGAGACGACCCGACGAGTTCGGTCGTCAGGACTCGCATCCAGGCGGCGCTTAAACGCGCCGAGATCCCGCTGTCGATCCCGGCCCAGGGGCTCTTTATCTCGAACGACAACGCGCGGCACAAATCCGAAAAGCAACAGCGCGAACTCGCTCGGCGGATCGAGGTCCTCCGCGGCGTCGAACTGTTCCACACGCTGACCGAGGACGAGCGGACGGAACTTGCGGATCGCCTCCGGGTCGCGCCGTTTGTGCGCGGCGAGGCGATCACGCGCCAAGGTGCCGAGGCTCATTGGCTGTACGTCATTACAAAGGGCGCGGCGACGGTCAGGATCTCAGTCGACGAAACGGACTTGGCGAAGGAGATCGCGACTCTGAGCTGCGGTGACTTTTTCGGTGAATACGCGATGATGACCGGCGCGCCGCGCGCGGCAACAGTGATCGCCGCGTCCGACGTCGAGTGTTACCGGATCGACAAGGAGTCGTTCGAATCGATCATCAAGCGCCGGCCGGAGATCGCCGAGGATATTTCGCATGTTCTTGCCGCGCGCCGCGTCGCGCTTGAGATGGCCCGCGAAGGACTCAACGAGAAGGCCGCAAAAAGCCGGCTCAAGGAGACGCAAGGCGATCTTCTCAAGCGGATCCGCGGATTCTTTGGGGTTTGATTGCCTTTGGTCGCTATCTTGAATCGATCCCCGATCGGACTCGGATGACGATTTTCAAGAAATGAAGTGGGGCGGGCGGCGAATTAAGGCAATTTTGAGAAATTCCAGATCTGGTTGTCGTTGAAGACGCAGCCTTCGATGATCAGCGTTCCTTCCGGCGTCACCGTCAGGCAGGTTTTGTTGCGGGTCGTGGTCCGGATTTCATCGCTTTGCGTCCAGACCCAGCGCTGCGCCCGCTCTCTGAGCTGCCTCCGTTTTTCGCACGTGGTTGCAACCACCTGATCGGCTTCGTTCAGATCAAGGCACTTGCGGGCCGAGATTCGCAATTCACCCCATTCCGACCAGAACCAATTCTGATTCGCGTTGTCGTCACAAGGTTTCATACTTACATTTGACGAGCCGCGTGAGGATTCCGGACCTACTTCGAGGCAATTGCCCGACTTGTCCTTCAGCTTGAAATAGTCAGCCGTCTTTATTGACCGGATCGGTGTTTCGAGTGATCTTCGAGCGACTATCTCCTCGCAATTTCCATGAAAATCAACGTCGTCACAGACGATCGCTTTGATATCGGCGCCAACCAATAGTGAGTGGTACTCGCCGTATTTGCCACCCGTCGACTCGGGGTTCCGGAAGTTTCGACGTTCCAAAATAATGCATTCTCCGCGGAACTGCGGTTCCGGAAACAAGGTTATCTGCGCGTCGTTGGGAAGGCAGTTCGAAGGTATCTCGTAGTTCTCATCCGGCGACGGGGGCCCAAAAACCTCGACTTCCGCCAGGTACAGCGTCCGGCTCGCACCGACCATCTGAATCCGCACGAAACGCGCATTTGCAGTATTCGTCAAAACGATCGGATTCACCCGAAAGTCTTCGTACCGAAAAATGCCTTCGACAAATGGCCGGTATTCGTCGTCCGGACGGCCCTTCACGTCGACTCTGAAGTTGTCTAGAAACTGGCTTTGCAGGTCGGTCTTGATATAGATCTTGATCTGCTCAATTTCGCGAACCGACCCGAGGTCCACTTCCCACCACGGATCCGTCGTTCCGTAAACAACAACCGAGTCATTTCGGTCATAACCCGTTGACGAGACGGAAGCCTCGAACCAATTGCCGGTCGTGTTTCCGTCAACGGCCTCGTACGACAAGCCGCGATTCTTCTCGCCATTGCTCGATTGGCGGGTCGGTTTTCCAAGTGCCAGATTCACGGTCGCGGACGGTGGGGAGTTCCCATTCAGGATTCCTTGGTTACTTCGGGGACCTTTGAAATAAACGTTGAATATCAAGAGGCCGATTCCGAGAACGGCAACTGTTCCGATGAGAAGATAGCCGATATTTCGTGATTTCAGTGTGCGTGAAGACGTGCTGATCCCGGAAATTCCACGATAAGCATCCAACAACTCGGAACTGGTAAGCGAGATGTTTTCCTCAAGTTCAAACTGACGAACTGTCTCTTCCTCGATGAGCAGCAAAGTCCCGGCAGCGTCGTTGCGGACCACTTCGGCGGTAAACCGATAGCCGCGCTTCGGCACGGTCTCGATCAAGTTCTCACCGTCCGAATAGACGGCGAGTTTCTTTCTCAGCCAGGAAATATTCCTCGCAAGCGTCGCTTCCTCGACAAAAACCCCGGGCCAAACCGAATCCAGCAACTCGTCCTTTCGCACCACCCGACCGGCGCGCTCAATGAGAATCAATAGAACCTGGCACTCTTTGGGTGTCAGCGGAACATGCTCCCCGCCGTGTCGCACGCTGAGCCTTTCGGCATCGACCCGAAAACCACCGAATTGATATATCTCACTGTTTTGCAACGGTTTACGACTATCCAAGATTTATCCGATAAATTATCCGATCTTTATCAAGACTTTCCCGCACGACAAAAAGTATGTTCGTCACGCAGTGACACCAGCTGGCGAAGGATACCGAGATTTTAGCCGATAACTGATGGAAATCAAGAGAATGCTAAGAATTTCGACGACAACGAAACGGCGCATCGTCGTTTCCAGTTGGACTGCGGGCGAACCCATCATCTGTCCCAGGTGCGGAACGGAAATGCTTGAGGTGAAACAGGCGGCCATCTATTTCGGGATCGAACAGCGCGAGATCTTTCAAATGATCGAGAACGATAGAGCGCATTTCGTCGAGTGCGAAGGGAGATCGGTTTTCGTCTGCGTGGCGCCGTTGATTGAACGTTAGCGGCGTTGGAATCGACCGGCTCAACACGTCAGAACGGAAACGGCTCCGGCGACCCGATTTGGAAAAGGAACGAGTTTCGAAGGCCCGTTCGGCTCCGGGTTTGAGAGACGAAGTGAGAAGGAAAAGACAAATGGAGGAAACGGTGAGAAAACAAAACACGACAAAAATGGTCATATTGAGCTTCTGCTTCATTCTGGCAGCAAGCCTTTTTGTACAGGCACAGGCCTGGAACTATAGTGCCGCAGTTTCAAATCCGAACACTCCCGCGACTGCGTACTTCTTCGATAACGAGCTTTACTCAATCTACTCTCTCAAATCAGGCACTTTGACAAGGACCACGTCATCGTTTGATTACATTACCGGGGAAAAATATAACGCCGGTTGGGACCATATCGATGCGGCAACGCAATTCAACAACAACATCTACATTTTCAGAGGGCGGGAATACGTTCGCTTGGCGATGAACCAAGGAACCTCGGGCGGACCCAGTCCTATCGCGGGAAACTTCGCCAGTAACTGGCCGAACTGGGACACCGTGGATGCCGCGACGAATCTGGGCAATGGAAGCGTCTATTTTTTCAAGGGTCGGGAATATATCAGATACGAGATCAGCTCCGGAAGAGTTCAGGGGCCGCCCAAGCCGATCGCCGGCAATTTCGCGAAAAACTGGCCGGGTTGGAGCAATGTCGATTCGGCGGTCAATCTTGGCAATGGCATTGCGTATTTCTTCAGGGGTGATCAGTACTTCCGTTACACCATTTCTACGGCTGAGTGTTCAGCGCCTCAACAAATAATCGGCAACTTTGCAAATATTTCACCGACAACCATCACTGTACCGACCACGACGACAAAGCCGAAGACATCGCAGGTTAACGGTCTTAACGTGATGACGGTCGAATACGGCGGGACGGAAACCGGCAAATACCGGCAGATCCAGGGAAAAATCTGGGGCTTGTATACCCTCAACAACGTCGAGATATCCAGATTGGTGGAGACGGGCCGGGATGAGTGGTCCGTTTACCTGAGAAAAACCGACGGGACCAATATTCAACTGGATCTCTGGACCAAACAAGTGAAGATAAACGGAAGCAAGAAGTACTCGGTCACGCGCGTGTGGGCGCCCTAATTGCCGGCAGTTAACAACCCAACAAAGAAATGACCTTCGAATTTTCGGGCGGCATCTGACGGAAAAGATCAGTTTTGACGCGGATCGACCGAGGCCGCCGGGCAAACCAAAATGGAGAGTGTGAAGATGAATAAAATGTCGCTTTTGATAGTGTTCCTGATGATAACGTCGTTCGGAATCGAGGACGTAACAGCGCAAAGTTCCTCGAAAATGATCGTCGGGATCGGAAACAAATGTCTCGATGTCAGCGGAGGAAGCACCGCAAACGGGGCCCAAATAATTCTCTGGGATTGTCATGGCGGTCCGAACCAACTCTGGAACACGACCAGAAGCGGTGAATTACGCGGAATCGGTAACAAGTGTCTCGATGTCGACGCTTCAAGGAACGCGGACGGCCAAAAGATTCAACTGTGGGACTGCAATGGTGGCCCCAACCAGAAATGGTCGCCTGCTTTCGCCAACCAAATAAAAGGCTGGGGAGGCCGGTGCCTTGACGTCAAGAATTCAGGGACTGCAAACGGCACTCCGGTCATTATCTATCCATGCACCGGAAATGCGAACCAAAAATGGAGATGGGAAACGCCTAACCCGGCAAGGAACATCACTTTTGTTAATCGGACGAAGCTTCCGGTCCTGGTCTTCAATAGCAGAGGCCAAGTGACAAAGCGAATTTCCGGTATGCGAAACGCAATCCAGGTAAGCAGAGATGGAGAGACTTGGAAAGTCTCGGTGGAAATTGGCACGGGAACCGGCAGAAATCGGCCGATCGGAGCGTACCGCGCAACGAACTCACTGTCGCAACAGGTTGAAGTCGTCACCGTGGCGGTTGAGGCAGGTCCGATTTTCAATCAGCAGCAGGCGAATGAAAAGTGCAATGCTCTCGCGAGAACGTCACGTGGCGCCTGGACCGGCGGCTGGTGGACAACAGTTCAAGGGAGAATGTCGGTTTGTGAGGTGGCGAAACTGAAATGACACGGCATCTCGGGACAACGCCTTGACTGCATGTTGCGTACATCGTCCGGATTCCGCTGTTGCCCGATCCACTCGTCCGGCAACAGCGGAACATCACTTCCTACGACAGCCGGTACCAGCCCGACCTTTACCGGCGACAACAATTCTGACCGACTGACATCCTCGCTCGGGATGTTCCGCGTCGATTCGCGACACAAAAGGTTCTACGTCTATTCACAGGAATCGGGATTATGAGAAAACTAGTTATTTCGGCGATCTTTTTCGG
This sequence comes from Acidobacteriota bacterium, assembly GCA_029777145.1. Next base: position 12,929 of record JAKOSS010000089.1, read on the forward strand.
AGGACTGTTGGTCTTTGCCGAGAACATAATGGCCCAGAACTGCAACCCAAACGCGGATCAGATCGCGGTATATCAGTTCCCTCTTTACAAAGGCAACTGTTCAGTCCTCGAAGCCGGCCTTTACCCGAACGTTCATCAGGAGATCTTGAAAGATCTGGTCCGTTCGATCATCGTCGGACAGAACGTCAAGGCATTGGTCTGCGATGCCCCGAACTATGACGGAGCTTGCGAAGAATTCGAAAGAAGCGGAAATGTTGAGTTGAAGAATCCGAAATACAATCCGGAAGGCAGCGGAATTTCGCTCAAGGTCGTTCGCCGCCCGAATGCTCCCGCGAACGGCGATTCGTCCGGAAAAAAGGGCGTGATAATTTACGACGCCAAGACCAAGATGATCATCGGAGGTTACATGGGCGGGCGATTTGTCGACGCAAAGACGGCGGCGGCGGACTTCAAGATGAGATCGAACTACAGATTCTACGGAGTTGGCGTTGTCGAAGGTGAATCAAGTGGAACCGCGGAGTTTATGGTCTATTCCGAACAATGCCAGTCAAATACGATCAGTTTCTTCGGCGCCACCGGCCCGATCGGATTGGGCCCGAGAGTGACTTGGGAACCGACGCCGACAACTCCCGAAATGATGGATTCGAACGATCGCGCGGTCACGGCAGTCGCCCGCGAATACTTGCGCTCGAAGGGTATCGCGAATCCGGTCATTGAAATCAAACAGGCTCTGCGGGTGGATTTGGACGGTGACGGCCTAGATGAAACGATCATATCCGCGCGGCATATCGACGCCAGAGAAGATATGTCGCAATTGATCGGGAAAGGAAGCTATTCGTTTTTGATAATTCGAAAGATGGTTGCGGGAAAGATGACGAATATCGTGATCGGAAGCGAGGTTTTCACCAGAGACACCAAAATGGAGCAACAGTCCCCGAAGGACTATGAAGTCACCGCAGTCCTGGATCTCGATGCAGACGGCACGATGGAGATCGTCGTTTACACGCGCGAATACGAGAGCGCGTATTCGCAAGTCTTCAAGGTGAAAGACGGAAAGGCGATCGAGGTCCTCAGTGCAGGTTGCGGCGCGTGAAATCCCAATTGAATGCAATCGAACCGAAAGGAGAAACCAATGAAAGCGGTAATACTTTCAGTCTTGCTTTTCAGCGCGTCGGCGCTGGCACAGCAGACTTACGTCATCAGCAACGTACCGGGCGATTTTGACGTCAGGATCGTCTCGCCGGCCTGCAAGGAGAACGGCGACACCGAGTCTGCCGATTTCATACTTTTCAGGAAGGGCCAGACCAAGGAGTTCCAGAAGTTGAAGACGATCAAAGGATGCGCCGAGGGATCGGGCGCGCCGGAGACAGTTTCATACGACAGCGAAGAACAAACGACCTTTTTCGTCGGCGATTACAATTTCGACGGATCAACGGATCTTGCCGTTTTCAATGGCAACGATGGCGGTTACGGCTCGCCCGTTTACAAGATCTACCTCTTTGCAAAAGCGAGCAACAAGTTTGTCTACAACGATCCGCTGACGAAACTCACGTACTCGCTCGGGATGTTTAAAGTAGATCCGCGAAACAAAATGCTCTACGTCTATTCAAAGGACGGATGCTGCTCCCATCAGACTGTGGGATATCGGGTCGTGAACAACCGGCCTTCCAAAATCTATGAATTCACCGAGGAACTGTCCCCGGCGGATGAGATGGTCGTGACGACAAAGAAACTCGTCGCCGGCAAGTGGCGGACGTGGAACAAGAACTCGGCAACAGCGGTCGCGTTTGAGAAGGGCAAAAAGAGCAAGACGATCAACGTCCGGCTGACCGCCGACGATCCGATCAAATGGTTCAAACTCAGGGCAGCGAAAGGGCAGATTTTGAACGTAAGCGTCGATTCACCGGACGCGAACGTCCAGATCGTTGATTTCAAAGGCGACGTTCCAAGTTACGAAAGCTACGAAAGGGTCAACGAAAACAACGAGTTCCCGGCAACGTTGAATGGCGACGGCGACTATTTTCTGCAGGTCATGTCGGGGAAGAATGTGAACGTCAGTCTGACGATCACGATCGAATAGCCATCCAGAATCCCAAAAACACGAAAACCGCCGGAGATTTCCGACGGTTTTTTGATCTTAATGGCGGGGCCGACGGGGCTCGAACCCGCGACCTCCAACGTGACAGGCTGGCGTTCTAACCAACTGAACTACGACCCCGCAAGAGATTTGGGAATTGGGATTTCCGATTTCGGATCGAATTCCAATTCAAAATTTTCAAGACGCGAAACGGGACCAAAATCCGAAATCACAAATCCCACATCCGCAATCAAACTGGTGGGCACGAAGGGACTCGAACCCCTAACTTCCTCCTTGTAAGGGAGGCTGTCTACCAATTGACGTACATGCCCTCGAAAGATCTGTTCGCTTCAACAAACGCTTCGGTTTTCGAAGAGCGAACTCAAATCCTACGAAAAATGAATTTTGTCTGTCAAGTTGGTCGGCAGTCTTTTTCCGGGACCGGCTTCTGTCATATCCACAGTTCGCACCGTTCAGTAATGTCTGCGAACAAAGAACCGATGATTGCTTTCCGACCGTTGCTGATTTCAACCAAATCACACCCAAGAAATCCCGATTCAGCCGTTAGCCGATAGCTATTAGCCGGCAGCAGGTTTTCCAGACAATGCGGTGAAGCGTGATCCTTGTTGCCATGGCAAGATCAGTTCTTGATCGTCGGCGGCGGACCTTGATTCGTCAGGATCGTGCCGCCAAAACCGACCGCAATGACGGTCTTTCCGCTGACGGCGATGCGATCGAGACGGTGACGTATTCCGGTCGCTTCAGGTGTCCAGATATTTCCGGCAGTCGTCGTGTGAATCATCGTGCCGTCCGCACCGACGGCAAAGCCTTCGGCGCTGCTGACAAACTCGACGTCGGTGAGTTCGGCCGCGACTCCACTGTTTTGCGCCCGCCACGTACGGCCGCCGTTGACCGTTTGATAGACCGCACCGGCCGCGCCAACGATCCATCCCGTCGAGCGATTCCAAAAGAACAGCGAGTTGAGTTTTCCGGTCGGTCTTGTCTGGAAACTCGAGGCGACCCATGAAACGCCGCCGTCGTCAGTCGAGAATACTCCGCCGCCGCCGCCGACAATTGTCGCCTTCGAGTCATCGCTGAAGCTTCCGTCGAGCAGCAAAAACCTGATCGCCGAATTTTGCCGACGCCAATTCCCGTCCGTCAGCTCAAGGATCGCTCCGTTCTCGCCGACCGCGAATCCGTCGCCCTTGCCATTGAAAAAGATCCGCGCGATGCGTTCGCGACCGTAATCACCAAACTCCGATCGGTCCCATGTCGCGCCGCCGTCGGTCGTGCGCATCAGATACGACGACGATTTCGCGCCCCGATTGTAAACGTCGCGTTCGCAAAGAAGCCAGCCGTTGAGTTCGTCGGTAAACAGGATCTGTTTGAGCGTGTCTGACGTCGGGCTCTGGCCCTTCTTCCAGGTCAACCCGCCGTCGTCGGTTTCAAGAAACGCACCGCCGCTGCCGACGATGAATCCCTTCGTCGGACTGACGAAGGCCACGTCGTGGAGCCAGGAGAGGGTCCCGGACGGAACCCGCGACCACGACGCAAGAACCGGCTGGGCCAGCACGAGGAGCAAGATTGAAAAAACAGTTCGTCTCATGCGCGAATTCCCGAGAGCAGGCTGAAATCCCAAATCCCAATTCCCAAATCAGAAGGGTGATCCGAAAAGGAGCCGCACGACGGACGCCTGTCCGAGCACCTTTCCGAACGTCTCCCAATTGAGCGAAAGTCCTTTTTTCGGAACGAAGACCTGATCACCCGGATGCAA
>JAKOSS010000090.1 GCA_029777145.1 Acidobacteriota bacterium
CGCAGGCGGTACTGACTTCCTCAACTTCCAAAACTTCCCCAACTTCCCAAACTGGTATTCCGCCCGCTCACGCAGGCGGTACTGACTTCCTCAACTTCCAAAACTTCCCCAACTTCCCAAACTGGTATTCCTCCCGCTGACGCAGGCGGTACTGACTTCCTCAACTTCCCAAACTTCCAAAACTGAATCATTCGTTCAAATTGACTCATCAAATTGAATCATTCTGACCGACCCGCGACTCCCGACTCCCGACCCTATTCCTACTAACTCATTATTTTGCAACACTTATCGCCTTTGGCACACACCTTGTAAAGAAAGGGTGGAGTTTCCTGCGTGGAAACACCTCTGGTGAAAACCGGAAGGATCAAAAGCCATGTTTATAAGAGAAAAAGCAACCAGTTTTACCCCGGCAACGAAGACCGCCGCATTCGTTCTTCTGCTGGCGCTCATGCTGACCAACGTTTTCAGCATGAACGTACTCGCTCAGACCGCGACGCAGCAGAAACCGGCCGAACTTCTTGCGAAATATACAACCGATTTGACGGCCCTCGCCCAAGCCAACGATCTCCGCCCGAGCTCGAACTTCGATCGCGAAGTTGACCGCCTGGCGGCAGCGCTCAGCGAAGGCGGCCAGAAGCAACCCGTGATTCTCGACGCGGTCGGGAAGGACGAGTTGCTCGTCGTCGAAGCGCTTGCCGGACGCATTGCGGACGGCCGCGCCGGCGAGGGACTCAAAGGAACACGCGTGCTGAAACTTGATGTCGATTCGCTCTTCGATCAAAAGAAGGACGCGAACGAGGTCATTCGCACGCTCGACGGAATTTTTATCGAACTCCGCGCCGAGAACCGAAACACGATCCTTTTCGTCGATGAATTGACGAACTTCGTCGGAAACTCGCGCGTCAGCGATTCGCTGACGGCCGCGCTTGTCAACGGCAACGTCCGGATAATCGGCGGAAGCTCGCTCGAAGCCTACAAAGACAATGTCGCTTCGAACGATGTCGCGGCGCTCTTCAAACCGATCGTCATCGGCGGCGACGCCCGCAATCTTGAGAATCCCCCGAAGAATGGCATTGTCGCCTCGCGTTTCCGCGGCGACAATGTCTCCCCCGACCTGCGTGAGATGATGGCGAACGACCCGACCGGCGGCAAGAAACAGGTCGAAGTCATCGTCCAGGCTAAGAACGATCGTCTGAACGGAGTTGCCAGTGCCGAACGCATCGGCGGCAGCAATACCTTCGTGACGACGATGTCGCTGAACGACATCAACGCGCTTTCGACGAGCGGCAGCGTCAACTACGTTTCGCCGAACCGCGACACGCTCAACCTCGGCCATATCGAGGTCACCACTGGGGCTACCCTCGTTCGCTCGCAAGGCAGTGCGGGCACGCTCGACGGATCGGGGATCGGCATCGCGATCCTTGATTCCGGCATCTATTCGGCGCACAACACGTTCAAGGCCAATGGCGGCGGGACGCGTGTCGTGTACAGCAAGAACTTCGTCTCGGGAGAATCGACCACGGCCGATTCCAACGGTCACGGAACGCACGTTGCCGGTCTCGCAGCCGGAAGTTCAAACTCGAACAGCGGCGCGTACAAAGGCGTCGCGCCGAATGCGAACCTGATCAATCTGCGCGTTCTCAACGCTGTCGGCAAAGGAAAACAGTCCGATCTGTTGGCCGCGCTCGAGTGGGTCCGCGTCAATTGGCAGACGTACAACATCCGCGTCATCAACGTCAGTCTCGGAACTCCGGCGATCGATTCGTATCTGAATGATCCGGTCACGAACAAGATCTGGGAACTGTCGCAGATCGGTATCGTGACGATCGCTGCCGCCGGAAATGAAGGACAGAACGCGCTCGGCCAGAAGGTGTACGGAATGATTCATTCGCCGGGCAACGAGAGCACGGCGATCACCGTCGGCGCGTCGAATTCGATGGGAACCGACAGCCGCGGCGACGACAAGATGACGACCTATAGCTCGCACGGTCCGACCAGAAGTTATCTGAATTTCTGGGGCACAAAGATCTACGACAACCTGATCAAGCCGGACCTCGTCGCTCCGGGTAACAAGTTGGTCTCGGCGGCGAGTACGCCGAACGCTTTGCTTGCTGCTGAACCGACGTTGCAAACCGCCGCGCTCAATCCGTCGGGAACGGCCGATGACATGATGTACCTGAGCGGTTCGTCGATGTCGACGCCGATCGTTTCCGGAACGGCCGCGCTGCTCCTACAGGCGAATCCGAAGCTGACGCCGTCGATGATCAAGTTGATCCTTCAGTATTCGGCACAGCCGCTGAATGGCGTCAACATGCTGGAACAGGGTGCAGGCGAACTGAATATCGAAGGCGCCGTCCGGATCGCGAAAGCGATCCGCAGCGACATCACCTTCAATTACACTGTCGCGGTCGGTTCGACTCTGACCTCGTCACTTCCGACGCCGTCAACCTCGATCTCAGGCACCAATTTCACGTGGGCGCAGGGCATCGTCACGGATCACTTCACCGCCAAGGGCACCGCTTTGTTGAGCAAGTACCAGCGGATGTACGATCCGGGTTGGTCGTTCGATGACGTCATCTTCAACTATTACGGATCTTCGGTTTCACCGTACACGCCCTTCCTGACGGGCGACGTGGTCGGCGGAACGAACATCATGAAGAGCAACGGCGGCGTTCTCGGTAACGGAACCGTGTTCACGACAGCCGGTGTGCTGATGGGCGACGGCGTCCTGATGGGCGACGGCGTGATCTTCGGTGACGGTGTCCTGATGGGCGACGGCGTCCTGATGGGCGACGGCGTGATCTTCGGCGACTCTGTTTGGGCGTCGTCAAACATCGAGTTGAACGGTGACGATACGACTTGTATGCAGTAACTTCACTCTCCTCTTCACAACCCGTTTGGACCGCGCTTCGGCGCGGTCTTTTTTTTCATTCTGAACGAATCCCAATCGGTCAATCTGACCGAACGTGATCTATACACCTCTCAACGAATCCCGCTAAGTTGTTGTATTTACAATACTTCTCTATTTGGCACGCCCATTGCCAAAGCTATGTCACCCGGCTGTGTCTCGAGGTCCGATGACCGGCCCCCAATAAACAGGAGATTGCAGATAATGAGAAAGCTAAATAAAGATCGCAGTTACCTGCCGAAGATCCTGGCAAGCCTTCTGCTGATGTCGTTGATGACATCGCAGGCGCTTGTCGCAACGGTCTTTGCACAGGTTCGCGAGAATGTCGCGGCTTCCACCCCGGCGGCGATCTCGTACACGACCGATCTGACACAGCTCGCGTCAGCGAACAAGATCAATGTCAGCGGTAATTTTGATAAGGAAGTCAGTCGACTGATTCAGTCGCTTTCCTCGAGTGATCGGCGCCAGCCGGTCTTGCTGGATCCGGTCGGAAAGGATCAGTCGCTGATCGTCGACGCGCTTGCGTCGCGGATCGCAAAAGGCGACGTACCTGCCGAACTGGCCAACATGAGGGTCCTGAAGCTCGAAATCGACGCGCTGTTCGCCGACAAGGCGAAGGCTGCGGAACGATTCGACGCGGTGATCGACTCGGTTTCGGCGCTTAACGGTGCCGTGCTGTTCGTTGACGAACTCGCGAACTTCGTCGGCAATGACCGTATCAACGGAAAGTTGACCGCGGCGCTGCTCGACGGCAAGGTGCGTATCATCGGCGGAAGCTCGTCTGAAACCTACACGGCCTCGATCGATGCGAACGCCGAAGTCGCGGCCCTGTTCGAAACGATCACGATCGGCGAACAGAATTCGAAGCTCAACGCCGGACTCGGCTCGAACGACGGCTTCGTCGGCGACAACGTTTCGTCGGATCTCCGTGAAATGATGGCGAACGATCCGTCGGGCAACCGCCGCGTGGACGTCATAGTCCAGGCGAAAGACGCTGACAATCCGTCGCTTCGTGCGATGATGGCCAGCGGTCTTGCGCGCCTGACGGATCGGATCGGCAGCAGCGACACGCTCGTCATCAACATGCCGCTCCGGACGATCAACGAACTTTCGCAAAGCGGACTCGTCAACTTCATTTCGCCCGATCGGCAAATGATGCGTATGGGTCACCTTGAGAACACGACGGGTACTTCGAGTGTCCGTTCGCAGGCTGCAACCACCGGCCGCGCCGCATACACGCTTGACGGCACCGGCGTCGGAATCGCGGTCCTCGATTCGGGAATGAATCCGAGTCACAAGGACTTCAAGAACAGCGGCGGAACGAACCGCATCGTTTACAGCCAGAGTTTCGTCCCGTCGGAAACCGACGTTGACGACAATTACGGCCACGGAACGCACGTCGCCGGAATCGCGGCCGGAAATTCCAACAGCAACGGCGGTGCGTTCAGGGGTGTTGCACCGAATGCGAACATCATCAATTTGAAGGTCCTTGACGGTCAGGGCCGCGGACAAGCGTCATGGTTGCTCAACGCGCTTGAGTGGCTGAAATTGAACTATCAGACCTACAACATCAAGGTCGTCAACCTCAGCCTCGGCGGTGTCGCGATCGATTCGTACGCGAACGATCCGGTCTGCCGCAAGGTTCAGGAACTCAACGCCCTCGGTGTGCTCGTCGTGGCAGCGGCCGGCAACGAAGGCAAAAACTTCGACACCGGTGAAAAGATCTACGGCCACATTCACTCGCCGGGCAACGATCCGTCGGTTCTGACGGTCGGCGCAGTCAATTCGAAGGATACGGATTCGCGTTCGGACGATCTGATGGCGACGTTCAGTTCGAACGGCCCGACCCGCAGCTTCTACACGATGCCGAACGGAACGCGCGTTTTCGACAACGCGGTCAAACCGGATCTCGTTGCTCCGGGCAACAAGATCGTCTCGGCCCGCGCGAAGTCGAACGCCTGGCTCGTTACGCACAATCCGACGTTGACTGACGGTCTCGACAACACGGTGGATCCGAACGACAACATGATGCGGATGAGCGGAACTTCGATGTCGACTCCGGTCGTCGCCGGTGCTGCCGCGCTGCTTTTCCAGGTCAATCCGAATCTGACCCCGAACATGGTCAAGATGATCCTCGAGTACACGGCCCAGCCGCTCGCAGGTTACAACAACCTCGAACAGGGTGCCGGCCAGCTCAATCTCGAGGGCGCGGTCAAGCTGGCGAAATCCTACTCGACCAACGTCAACTTCAATTCGATGCCGCAGGGCACGCCGCTGTTGGCGGGGGCACTTCCGACGGCAACATCGACCCTTAACGGCCAGACGTTCGCTTGGTCCCAGGGCATCGTGACGAATCACGGATACCTGACCGGCAACAACCTTGCGAACCAGATGCACAACGTTTACAAAAACGGCTCGTGGTTCGAAAAAGGTATAGGCCACAACGCCGCTTTCGGGTTTGCGCTGAACGGACAGTTCAATCCGGCTTCGAACATCTCGTTTACCGCGAAAGCGAAAACCAGCGCCGGCGGGGTGCTGGGTACAGGAACGTTCTACACGGGATTCGGAGTTCTCGTCAGCGACGGAGTTCTCGTCAGTGACGGAGTTCTCGTCAGCGACGGCGTGCTCTTCGGAGACGGAGTCCTGATCAGTGATGGCGTCCTTGTCGGCGATGGTGTGCTTGTCGGCGACGGCGTGTTAGTCAGTGACGGAGTGCTTGTCGGTGACGGAGTGCTTGTCGGTGACGGAGTCCTGTTCGGTGACGGCGTTCTTATCAGTGATGGCGTGCTAATCAGCGACGGTGTCCTTATCAGCGACACGTCGATGGCGAGCGTTGCAATTTTTGGTGACAACTAATAGGAAGGAGACTAACTAGGAGAAACACCATGAGATTGCAACTAGCCTACAACGCTGAGAATACGAGAGCCACTTCGCTGGAATTCGTCTTCGCGAATGCAGTTGCCAACTTGAACCGGGTCAGCATGTTGACCGAATCCGACCGCACCGAAGCGTTGGAGTTCCTGAAGAAACGTCCCGTCCACACGGTGGTCATGACGAGCTTCATCAACGACAACGGTATCGAAAGTCCGAACAACCGCGGCAAGTTCTATGCATACCGGAACGCTGCCGGCCAACTCGAAGGAGTTGCGCTGATCGGACACACGACGCTGGTCGAATGTCATACGGAAAACGCGCTGACGGCGCTCGCATTGAAGGCTCGCGAATCAGACACGCCGATCAAGATCATGATGTCTGACGGCGATTCGATCGAGTACTTCTGGCAATTCTATTCCGGAGAGCAACACGAACCCCGAATGGTTTGTGAAGAACGGCTCTTTGAGATCAAGTTCCCCGTGATCGTTCGTGATCCGGTCGAGAATCTGAGGCTTGCGACTGAAGCTGACCTGCTTCCCGTAGCCGAGGCTCACGCCGAGATCGCGTTCGGAGAATGCGGAATCAACCCCTTGGAAAAAGACCGTGAGGGCTTCCTTAAGAGAGTCCTGCGGCGCATCAACCAGAACCGCGTTTGGGTGGTCTTCGACAACGAAAAACTCGTCTTCCAGACGCAGATCGTTGCGGAAACCGAGGACGTAAAATACCTCGAAGGTGTGTACGTCAATCCCGAATACCGCGGCAATGGAATCGGTTCGAACTGCCTGTCGCAGCTCAGCCGGACGCTCCTTGAGGACGCCAAGCACGTTTGCCTTCTGAGCAACGTCGAGTTCCAGGGCGCACACAAGGCCTACACGAAGGCCGGCTTCAAATCGAAGGATTGTTGCGTAACAATCTTTGTTTGAAGCACTTAGGAAAAAAAGGTATGGACTTCAGCGAGATAAAGGCAGATAATATCTCCTGGCCCCCAACGGGCGTCCATACCTTTTCCCTTCACCCACTTCAACGGGAATCACACCTGAATTAACGGGTTCGCGGCCCTCATGCACGCCGATTTTTTCCGCCGGCATTCTCGATCAAATGAGTACGCAGAAGCTGACAAAATCCTATATGCACGTCGTGATCGCGACGGGATTTGTCTTCCTCGCGTATGCGGCATATACGCTTCCCTACGATCAGATCGACATCAAATTCCTGTTCCTGGCCATCTGCACCGTCGGATTCGGATCGCGGATATCGGTTCAGATCCCCAAGTTCAAATCGCATATTTCGGTTTCCGACACGTTTGTCTTTCTCGCGCTCATACTTTACGGAGGCGAGGCCGCAACGATCCTCGCCGCAAGCGAGGCGTTCTGTTCCGCGTGGAGGTTCTGCAACAAGAAGATCACGGTGTTCTTCAATGCCGCGACGATGGCGATCTCGACGATGCTCGTCTGGATCTTTCTCCACGCCGTCGGTATCGACTCGAACGCCGAACTTCACGGACATACATTAAACGATTTCATCATCACGTTCTCGGCGATCGCGACGATTCAGTTCATTCTGAACACCGCGATCTCGTCCGTTTACGGTGCCTTAAAGGGAAATGTCAGCTGGTGGGAAACCTGGAAGACCCATTATGCGTGGACTTTCATCACCTACCTCGTCGGTTCACTGACCGCCGGCGCGATCGTGATTATGACCGACTTCGTCGGATACTCGGCGCTGATCGCTTCGATTCCGATCATCGTCTTCCTGTACCTGTCGTACCGAATGTACCTGACGAATGTCGAGATGTCGCTGACTCAGGCCGAACAGGCGCGTAGTCACGCGGAAGCGCTTGAAGCGCAATCGATCGCGTTGGCCGAATCCGAAGAACGCTTTCGTGCGGCCTTCAACTACGCTCCGATCGGCATCGCGTTGGTCTCGCCCAACGGAAACTGGCTCAAGGTCAACAGAGCGCTTTGCCAAATCCTTGGCTACGAAGAGGACGAATTTCTCCAAACCGACTTTCAGTCGATGATCTTCGTCGAGGATCTCGGTAACACGCTCATCAAGATCCACGAACTTCTCGCCGGGAAGATCCCGACGTGTCAGATGGAGCAGCGATATCTGTCCAAGGACGGTCAAACGGTCTGGGCATCGTGGAGCGCCTCGACCGTGATCGACAGCGGACGCGACCATTTGAATCTTGTGTTCCAGATCCAGGACATCACCGACAAGAAGATCGCCGAAGAACAACTTCGCTACAAGGCGACGCACGACAGTCTGACCGGGCTTCCGAATCGCTCGCTGTTCGTTTCGCGGCTCGAAACCGCGATCGAGCGGGCGAAAGAAGAACCGCACCACCGCGTGTGTCTCTTCTTCATCGATCTTGACCGTTTCAAGGTCGTCAACGACAGTCTCGGGCACTTTGTCGGAGACAAGCTTCTGGTCGAGATCGCTTCCCGGCTGCGCGATTGCCTGCGTCCGTCCGACATGGTCGCGCGTCTCGGCGGAGACGAATTCACGATCCTCGTCGAAGGCCGTTGTGAAGACGACGAGGTCGTGCGGATCGCCCAGCGGATCCACGAAAAGTTCGAGTATCCTTTCAGTCTCGACGGACATGAGATCTTCAGCTCCGCGAGTATCGGAATCCTCAGCCGCAACGAACGGCACGAATCCGCGGAAGACATGATGCGCGACGCCGATACGGCGATGTATCAGGCAAAACGCGCCGGCAAGGCACGCCACGAGGTTTTCAATCCGGACATGCACGAAGCCGTCATGGAGGTGCTTCAGATCGAGAACGACCTGCGCCGGGCGATCGAACGCAACGAGCTGTTTATTCATTACCAGCCGATCTTTTCGCTCGACGACGATTCGATCATCGGTTTCGAAGCGCTCGCGCGCTGGCGCCATCGCGAACTCGGCCTGATCGATCCCGGAAAGTTCATTCCGCTCGCCGAGGAGATCGGCTACATCGACGTTCTCGGAATTCACATCCTGCGCATGGCTTCGCGCGAGATCCGGCGTTTGCGCGAGCTTTCGAACGTAGCGCGTCCGCTGACGCTGAGCGTCAATCTGTCGTGCAAACAGTTCGCAAATCCGCGGCTCGTCGAAGTGATCAAAGGGATTCTTGACGAAACCGGTTTCCCGGCGGCGAATCTCAAACTGGAGATCACGGAATCCGTCTTCTTTGAGTATCCGGAAAAGGCGATCGCGATGCTGAATCAGCTGCGTGAATTGGGAATCGATATCAGTGTCGACGACTTCGGCACCGGATATTCAAACCTGAACTATCTGCGCAAACTTCCCGTTTCGACGCTCAAGATCGACCGGTCGTTCATTTCGCCGATCGACGGCGATGGAAACAATACCGAGATCGTCGAGACGATCGCGATGCTTGCCCGCAGTCTTAACCTCAAGGTGATCGCCGAGGGCGTCGAGACCGAAGCGCAGCTCACACAGCTCAAACGGCTCGCCTGCGAGGGCGCCCAAGGGAACTTCTTCGCGCCGCCGATGCCGTTCGAGGATCTCGCGCAGTTTATCGACGCCGACGTAATGAGCGAGTTCCTCGCCCAACGATACGACGAGGTCCCGCTCGTCCCGACTCTGCAATAAGATTTGCCGCCAAGAGATCTTTGCCCGCGAATGACGGTGGATCTGCGGCCGCTGATTTCACGAATCACACGAATCGGTTTCTTGCATCATTCGCGAAATTAGTGCAATTCGCGGCTGAAAATTGTTGACGCATTTTCAAACAAGAAAATGGCTGACCTTCGAATCGGGTCAGCCATTCGCTTTTGATTTCGAAACGATCTACTTCTTCAGCCAGCCGAAAAGCGCGTTGACCGTGATGTCGCGGTTCGTTTCATAGATCGCCTTCGTCAGAGGAACGCTCATCGGGCAGACCTGAACACAGTTCTGCGCGTTGCCGCAGTTCGTGATCCCGTCTTCGCCCATCAATCCCTCGAGCCGGTCGTCGATCGTGATCTTTCCGGTTGGATGCATGTTGAACAACCGCGCCTGCGCGATCGCCTGCGGACCGATGTAATTGTCGTCGAAATACTGCGGGCACGCCTCAAGACAGCAGCCGCAGGTCATGCAGCGCGAGAATGCGTAACGCTCCTGAGCCGTTTCGTTCTTGACGTGCGGCCCCGGACCGAGATCATGCGAGCCGTCGAGCTCGACCCACGCGTGGACCTGTTTGAGATGATCGAACATCCGTGTCCGGTCGACCTTGAGATCTCGGACGTTCGGGAATTTCGACATCGGCTGGAGCGTGATCGTGTTCGAGCCGCTGGCGAGCAGCAGATCGTCGACGAGCGCCGAGCACGACTGGCGGACGCGGCCGTCGATGACCATCGTGCAGATACCGCAGACCTGTTCGAGACAGCTCATGTCCCAAACCGGGGGCGTCGTTTGCGTCCCGTCTTTCGTGACCGGATTCTTGCGGATGTCCATCAACGCCGAGATGACGTTCAGGTTCCGCCGGTACGGGATCTCGAACACTTCCCAACGCGTTTCGCCGCCGAGTTTCTCGCGCCGCTGGATCTTGAACTCGATCGTCTGCGGCGGATTGTCCAGTTTCTTCTTCTCGTGATGTCCGTTCGTTTCGCTCATAGATCTTTGTCTTTGAATTCGATACGCTGAAATATCTCGTCCAAGCCAAGCTCAACCTCGATCGAGTCAAATCTCAACTTGCTTTTCATGCCGATCGTTGCCTGATGTAGCCACGTACCTTCCTTCTTCCTAACAAATTGCTCGACAATCGGATTTGATTGTGAAATGAGAACGTATTCTCTCAACGACTCGAGACCTCTGTAGGCCAGCATCTTCTCTCCCCGATCGCGGGCCTCAGTCTTCTTCGATAAGACCTCGACGATCAGTATCGGATTCGTCACGGTGTCGTTCCGTTTATCGAACAAAGACGGACGTCCACACACGACGAAAACGTCCGGGTAGTAAAACCGCTCCGACGGTTCGACGCATACCCTAAGATCCGTGGAATAGATGCTGCAATGCTTCCCAAGTCGATTTCCGATCGCCCGAACAACGTTCGAGATAATAGCGGCGTGATTCAATGAACCGCCGGCCATGGAAATTACAAGTCCCGAGTCAAATTCATTCCGCCGTTCCGACCGATCGTCGTACGCCAGATATTCCTCGGGCGAGTATTTTTTTTCTCCTCGTACCCTAACAGCCATTTGCAATTACGCTTTTTTCGCCGAGCCCTTCGTGTAATCACGTTTGCGCGGCTCGATCAGGCCAATATCGACCTCGTCGTAGCTCAGCACCGGAGCCTCGTCCGAATGCTCCGCGATCGTCGACTTCAGGAACTTGTCGTCGTCGCGGTCCGGGAAATCCGGCTTGTAATGCGCGCCGCGCGATTCGTCGCGGTTGAGCGCGCCGAGCGTGATGACACGCGCGAGCTGGAGCATGTTCCAAAGCTGACGTGCATGCGGCACGGCCTGCGTCGCCCACAGGTTCGAATCGTTGATCGAAATATGCTTGAAGCGGTCGATCAGTTCGAGCAGCTTGTCGTCCGTCGCCTTGAGCTTGTCGTTGTAGCGGACGACCGTGACGTTGTCGGTCATCCACTTGCCGAGCTCGTCGTGGATCTTGTACTGGTTCTCCGAGCCCTCGTTCTTGATGATCTGACCGTTGATCTCCTGCTGGCGCTTGAGTTCGGCGGCGTGGATCCCGTTGGTTTCGGTCGATCCGCGCTCGACGTTCTGGGCGTACTCGATCGCCGACGGCGCCGCGACGAAACCGCCGTAAACGCACGAAACGAGCGAGTTCGCTCCCAGACGGTTCGCGCCGTGGATCGAGTAATCGCACTCGCCCGCCGCGAAGAGTCCGGGAATGTTGGTCCGCTGTTCAAAATCGACCCACAGGCCGCCCATCGAATAATGGACGCCCGGGAAAATGCGCATCGGAACAAAGCGCGGATCGTCGCCGACGAACATCTCGTAGATCTCAAGGATCGCGCCAAGCTTGCGCGTCAGTGTTTCGGCCGGAATATGCGTCAGATCGAGGAAGACCTGATTTTCGCCGCCCACGCCGTAGCCGTCGAGACAAACCTGGAAGATCTCGCGCGTCGCGATGTCGCGGGGAACGAGATTTCCGTACGCCGGATATTTTTCTTCGAGGAAATACCAGCGTTCGGCGACCGGAATGTCCTTCGGATTGCGCTTGTCGCCCTGATTCTTGGGAACCCAGACGCGTCCGCCCTCACCCCGCGCGGATTCGGACATCAGCCGAAGTTTGTCCTCGCCCGGGATCGACGTCGGATGGACCTGGATGAATTCCCCGTTCGCGTATTTCGCGCCCTGCTGGTACGCGGCCGAAACGGCGCTGCCGGTGCAGGTCATCGAATTCGTCGATTTGCCGAAGATCAGGCCCGGACCGCCGGTCGCCATGATCACGGCGTCGGCCGCGAATTCCTTGAGTTCGAGCGTCTGCAGGTTCATCGCGATCAATCCGCGGCAGACCTGATGGTCGTCGAGTACGAGCGAGAGCATCTCCCAACCCTCATACTTGTTGACCATGCCCGCGGCTTCGTATTTGCGGACCTGTTCGTCGAGCGCGTAAAGCAGCTGCTGGCCGGTCGAGGCACCGGCGAACGCAGTCCGGTGATGGAG
>JAKOSS010000814.1 GCA_029777145.1 Acidobacteriota bacterium
ACCGGCGAGTTTGTCATCGCGCTCGAACATCGGGCCGAGCGTGCGCTGATGCCGGATACGTTCGGCGAGCGCGAGCCAACGCTTGTCGTTCGTGCGCGCAAACAGCTCGGCGAACGATTCGTTGATCCCGCCGTGCTCGCAATTCAGCATGGTCTGGACCTGTTTGTCGTCGAGCGCGGCGAAGACCTTGTCGATGAAACCCGCGAGTCCCTTGGCGACCTCGAGCGCCGGTTCGACGCCGCAGAATTCCTGCGCCGCGAAGAGTCCCGAGAACAGTTTGTGCCAGTTGTAGAACGGCACCCAGCAGCCGTTCAGATTGAATCCGGCGGCGCGGATCTCACCGCGCATGATCTCGGGGAAGATCGCGCGGCCGTCTTCGGTCTTGTCGCCTCGGGTGCGCGTGAAACCGGCGACATAACCGTCGCCCGCGGCCTTCTGGCAATCAAGCAATTCGGCGACGACGTATTCCGCGCGGTGCTTGCATTCCACGTCTCCCGTCTGCGCGAACATCAGCGAACAAGCCGTCAGATAATGTCCGAGCGAATGTCCGGCGATCGTGTCCGCTTCCCATCCGCCATACGCTTCGCCCTTCGGCTTGAGTCCGGCGTGGACGCGGAAATTGTGGAGGAATCGATCGGGTTCGAGCCGGTGAAGATACTGGCGATTGGCCCCGACCGCATCAAGAAACGGAGATTTCCCGAGCCGGACGGATGACAAGGAAACGGGTTCGAATTTCGACGGAAACGCCGGATCGGCCGCCCCGCGTTCGGCGCCGAACGCGATCGAAGGCAACGTTAACGCCGCCGCGCCGAGCATCATGAATTCCCGTCGGTTCAAATCCTTCATCTTGTCACTCATTTTTGATCTCTCCATACATGCCCAGATTGCGCGTTAGTGAATCCAAAGAATAAGCGGCCCATTTATCATCGAGCCAAAACCCTACGGGCAGTCGGATTTTCGCGCTCGTCGCTGTAAGTGACCAACAGTCAACGATTTATGTTCGTCTCCTTCGGAGACGGGAAAATCGATCCCTATTGCCTCGTAGCGATTCTCGCTACGCTATATTGTTCGTCGCCTTCGGCGACCAACTTTTAAGTCGGCCTTTTTAATTCAACTCTTACCGTTGTCGCGGACTGACGAAGGTCAACCGAATATCCACCGCGTTCGATCCCAAATTTCCCGACGGGCTCAAATTTCCCAAGCGGCCCCGCGTTCGCGAGACGCTCGATCCTGAGCAGTGCCTTCGCTTCAAACTCGCTCGACGGTTCGAGATCGATCTCCACCGATTTCAAGTCGCGTGCGATTCGAACCGCCGCGAATCTTCCCGAATCAAGCGTCAGCCACAATCCGAGCGGTGCAATGTAGATCCTCTTTCGAGCCGCGTCGCGCGGCTCAACATTCACCGATCGATCGCCTTGCGTCAAGTTTCCGCCGAACGCGAGCCAGCCAAGATCCTTATCATCCACGACGTACGTCGCCGCGTTTACTGCATGCCCAAAGAAGTTCGGGCCGTAATCGCCGCTGTACGCGTCCCACCGCAGCGTGTCCGGATAGCTGTGAAACGCCGCCGACGCGAAGCCGTCGCGATCGATATTCGACAGCGCGCCCATCGCTCCGCCGTAACCGATTCGCAGCAGGTAAAAGTCGTCCGGATTCTCGCGATAGCGCGCGAGAACCGGGATCGCGTTCAGCCCCGAACCGTAATGATGAAACTGGCGTTCGATCCGGCGCAGTTTGCCGCCGTAAAGAAAATCCCAGTAACGGCGGGCGTTGCCATTGTATCCCCAATGCGGGATCGCCGGCATGTAACCGATGATCGAGTTCAGCGAGACGAGCGCCTTGTCGTCGCAGCCGAAATGATCGCA
>JAKOSS010000815.1 GCA_029777145.1 Acidobacteriota bacterium
CAGAACGTAACCGTTCGGCCGACCGCTCGTGCGGGTGTCGATGCGCGCGAACTTGTAACCCATTTGCCACGACCACATCATGCGGCTGATGTTGAGCGGCGACGGTTGACTCGCGGGATCGAGATGGTTCAGTTCCTCGGGCACGCCGATCCTGAACTTGAGGCCGACATACTTGCCTTTCGGAACCTCGCCGACGATCGCGGTGTTCAGAGCCTTGGTTCCGCTCGCGCAGTTTCCCTCGCCGTTCTCGAAGTCGAGCAACGCCACTTTGTCGGTTTGATAGTTGCCGTCCGCGGTGAGCTTCAGCGCGATTTCCTTGCCCTTCTTGTCGACGAGCCTGACGTCCTGGATGTAGATCCTGAAGTCCGAGACCGTCATCTTCGATTTCGTGGTGCCGATCCCTTCGTATGATTCGCGGCAGTCGAACGCGCGGTCTCCGACGACCGCCTTGAAATTCACCAAAACCTTTTCATTTGCCTGGCCGAAGGCTCCCGCGGCGATCGCCACGACGGCGACGCCGATTCCCAAAATTCTTGTTCTCATCTTGTCCCTCCCGGCCGAAGCGGCCGAATTCAAAACCATCCGCACGGATGCGGAGAATTGCGAGCCCGGCGTGTTCCGTTGCGGACGCCGGCGTGTCTTGATCGATCAAGGGTTGAATTAGATGGAAGGGGGCGAGCGCGGGCCGACTCCGATCAACTCGGGGCCGGAATAGACTTTTCGTTCGCTCTGGATCACGGCCGACGGAATCGACCAAACGACGAGCGGCAAAAATGCGAGGTCGGGACATTGGGCGGCGTTCGCCGCATCAATTCGCGTGGAAACAAAGTTTGCGCCGACGACGGACAGGATCTCGGATCGATCGCGCGATCTGCCGGGAGCGTTGCGTTCCGGCTTGGGGAGATCGAACTCACCGCCTGACATGGACCGGATCGCGAGCGCTTCAAACTCGGCCGCGCCGGAATGCAAGATCCGAAGATCGCCGGTCGCGAACGCGTTGGCAACAAACGACTCTTTTTCGGTGTCCGTCGCGCAGATCTCCGCGAGCGGATCGTGAGCCTGCACCGGCGCTTTGACGGGTTGGAGCTTCTTCGAAAGCGGGCAATAGACAAACTCCGCCGACTCATTTCCGGCCGGCCAAACCGACATCGGAAACACGTTGAGAAGCATGGCGAGCAGCCATACGACGGCGAGTCTTTGCTTTCGGAAGGAAGTCACGTAGCGAAAATCATCGCAAATAGAAACCGGATTTTGCAAACGGGAAAGTTTACTCGGAACTTGTCTGCGGCTTGAGGCCGCCGATCCCTGAACCCGCGGAACGCGCCTTTTCCTCGGCGGCGATCTCGTTTCTGGGGTTGGATTCAGCGATCGTCGCCTCGGGCAGAAATTGGTTGAAGAGTGAACGGATCGAGTCGGGATCGCGTTCGTCGACCGAGTTTCGGAATTCGGCAAGCATCTTGTTGACGGTCGCCTCGTCGTACGTCGCGATCTTGCCGATGAAGATCTTCGGATGCTGTGTTTTGAGCAGGTTCTCACCCGTGATCTCGAGTTCTTCGAACAGCTTTTCGCCGCCGCGGATGCCTGTAAAAACGATGTCGATGTCTTCGTAAGGTTCAAGTCCCGAAAGCCGGATCATATCTTCGGCGAGGTCGAGGATCTTGACCGGCTCGCCCATGTCGAGAATGAATATCTCGCCGCCCTTTCCGAGCGCGCCCGCCTGCATGACCAGCTGCGACGCTTCCGGGATCGTCATGAACTAGCGCGTCATGTCGGGATGCGTCACCGTGATCGCATCGCCTTTGCGGATCTGCTCGCGGAAGATCGGAACGACCGATCCCGCGGAACCGAGGACGTTTCCGAAGCGAACCGCCATGAAATTCGTTTCGAATCGGTTGTTCAAACCCTGCAGCACGATCTCGGCGATCCGCTTCGAAGCACCCATTATCGACGTCGGATTGACGGCCTTGTCGGTCGAGATCAACACGAAGTCCCTCGTTTTGAACTCGCCGGCGAGTTCGCCGATCAGTTTCGTCGCGAAAATGTTGTTCTTGATCGCTTCGGACGGGTTCAATTCCATCAACGGAACGTGCTTATGCGCCGCCGCGTGGAAGACCACTTCCGGACCGAACTGGGCGAAGATCTCGCGCATCCGCGGTTCGTCGCCGACGTCGGCGATCAAAGGAACGAACGCGGTCTCCGCGAATTCCTTCGACATTTCGCGCTCGATCTGAAAGAGCATGTACTCGGCGCGCTCGACGAGCAGCAGCAGTTTCGGCGAGAACTGCGAAACCTGGCGGACGAGTTCGGAGCCGATCGAGCCTCCGGCACCCGTGACCATCACGACCTTGCCGGTCAGAAATTCATGCAGATTCTTGTCGTCTAGTTCGACCGGTTCGCGTCCCAAAAGATCCTCGATCTCGACATCGCGGATACGTGAGACCTGAACATGACCATGGACGATCTCGTGCAAACTCGGAACGATCCGGGCCTTTACCGGGATCTCGCGGCAAACGTCGAGAATCCGGCGGATCTCTTTGCCTTGCGCATGATCGATCGCGATCACGACCTGCTCGACATTCATCTCGTCGACCAGACGCGCGAGGTCATCGGTCGTGCCAAGCACCTTGATCCCGTTCACGCTGCCACCGACTTTCCGACGGTCGTCATCAACAAAGCCACGGACCTCGAACTCGGTATCGGATCTTCCGAGGATGTCCTTGACGGCGATCGCTCCGATCCGGCCGGCTCCGACGAAAAGCGTCGCGCGGCGCTTGATGCGGCGGCGCGGTCCGGCGAATTGGCGTTTCTCACCGAGTTCGTAGAAGAACCGGCGCACGACCCGCAGTCCGAGAAGTCCGCCGAAACCGAGAAGCGTGTCGATCAGGATGACGGAGATCGGAACCTGCCAGTTTGAGAATTCGGTGAAGGAGAGCGCGAGACGGAAAACGAGCAAGATGACGCCCGAGAACAGCGCGGCCTTGAGAAACGCCTTGATGTCTTCGAGACTGACGTAGCGCCAGATGATCGAATAGGCACCGACGAGGAACAGCGACGAAAACTGGACGAAGACGACGAACGGCAACTGATTGATTACCGTCTGAAAGTAAAACTCGCCGAGTTGGATGTTGAATGTCGGGAGATAGGCGACGACAAACGCGGCCGACAGCACGAGTACATCCGCCATGACCTGCACGGGTCGGCGCAGGAACCAAAAGCGTTCCGCTTGCTGATTTGCCTTCGGGTTGTTCATTCTGGATGGTTCGGAACGAACACGCCGTACGCTGACGGCGACGTATAAGGCAAGTTTAAGTCAGACAACGAAAAAAGCAAATGTTTGAATCAAAGCGGGGTCTAAGTTATTCTAGGCGTTCGAGGTTTTCCGCTATGAAGTTCTTGTTTTTATTGCTCGTCATCTCACTGTCCTCGTTTGCCGTTTTGGCCCAAACGGCGACGCAGGCGTATCTCATCGGTCCGGGCGACAAGGTGGTCGTCAAGACGCTCGGTGAAGAGGAATTCAGTTGGGAAGGTTGGGTCGACGAGAACGGTCGATTCCAGGTTCCCTTCAATCAACAGGGAGTCATGGCGAAATGCCTCACGGAGGAGCAGCTCCGCACGGAGATCATCAAGATCGTCTCGACACAATTGCGTCGGCCGCAGATGAGCGTGTTCGTTTCCGAACGCAAGAGCCGTCCGCCGGTGACGGTTTACGGTGAAGTCAGATCGCCGCAACAGGTCGCGCTGACGCGCCGTGCGACGCTCCGCGAACTGATCGCCTTTGCCGGCGGTCCGACGAAAGAAGCGAGCGGGATCGTTCAGGTGACTCGGACTCAACCGCTGTTGTGCTCGGAAGACTCCGAAGAAGACTGGAAGGCGCTCGCCGACAAGGGAGTCGGTTTCCCATCGAGGCTTTACAGCCTGTCGAGCCTCCGCGACACGAATCCTGAGATCCATCCGGGTGACATCATCGACCTTCGGACAGCGGGCGTCGTGTATGTTGTTGGCGAGGTGAACAAGCCGGGCGAGGTCTTC
>JAKOSS010000816.1 GCA_029777145.1 Acidobacteriota bacterium
AAACCCGCGGCCCGAACCGTTCGCTGATCTCCTCGGCGGTCGTCTCGGTATCCTCGATCGTGTCGTGCAGGATCGCGGCAAGCAGGATCTCGGTGTCGGTGACGCCGCCGATCGACGCGAGTATGTCCGCGACGTCGAGCGGATGATTGATGTACGGTTCGGCGGAATCTCCCTTACGGGTTTGGAATCTATGTTTCTTCGCCGAAAAACTGCATGCTTCGATTATTTTTGAAAGACTGTTGGACATAGGAAGTAGACGGTAGACAGTGGACAGTAGTCGGGTGATTTGTGATTTGCGATTTTCAATTTGCAATCGCGTAAATCGCGTTCTCCGAGTGTGCAATTAACCGTAGCTCATTGCTCACCGCTCACGCCTCACTGCTCACTGCTCACAGCTCACAGCTCACGGTCCAACGATCTCTATCGTCAGCGTTTGTTGCCCGGAAATGATGAATTCCGCCGCGGGAATCTCTTTCTCCGCAATGACGGACTGGGTCGTCGGTTTGAATCCGCCGGCCGAACGATCGTTGTTGAGCGTTGCGATCACCGACGGCGGCAGATTCGGCAATTCACTCGCTCCGATCACCGCGCCGCTGGTCGTCCGTGATGTCTGAACGTAAAGCCGATCGGCTTTTTTCGCCCGATTGATCGTCGAGATCAGTTCCGCCGGCGACTTTGGCACGAATTGCTGAACGACCGAACTCTGTTGGAGCGTATTGCCGTCGCCGACCAGTATCGACATCGGTCCGGATGCCGCGTCCGCCGGGATCGTCAGGGGAATCTTCTGCACGAAGATCCGGCCGGACTCCGTCCGGGCGTAAGCCTGGATCTCGACAGTTTCGCCCGCGCGGACGCGGGTTCGGTCGACGGCGATCCGCTCAAGTGTCGCCGACTTCGATCCGTCTGTCGCGTTCATCTTGAGCTTGATCCCCTTGATCTCGAGGCCGTCGAAATTGCTTTTCAGGAGCGCGTTCACCGGCAACGCGACGGACAGCGACGCCAACTGCGTCGCCTGCATACCGCCGAGGCGGTTCGCGACCTTGATCGGTTCCTGTCCGTTGATCTCGATCTCGCCGTTGACCTCGACCATCGCATCGCCGAGACTCCGCTCGTTCGCGATCAGCGCGTTGTACACCGTGATGTTGAGCAGCAGCGGCGTCAGGAATTCGTCTCGAACGACTTCGTAAACGAATCGTTCCGTCTGACCGCGACTGGTCGTCAGATCGATCTCGACCGGGATCATTTTCGGTGCCACGCCCAGCTTGCCGTAAACGCCGGTCGCACGGTCCTGCGTCATCGAGCCGACCATGTCGTCGGGGACGGCCAGCTTGAACGAATTGTTCAAATTCGGAATTACGGTCACGACGTGCGATTCGGACATCGGCAGGTCCGACGATCCGAGGTTCAGGAACGGATGCCCGAAGGCGTAGATCTTATCACCGTCGCGGTATGTCACGGTTCCGGCGGCGGCCATCGAAAAATCGCCGCGCGTGAGCTGCATCGAAACGGAGTCTCCGCCGACAAGCGTCTGCGAGTCAGGTTTCTTTAGCGGTGTGATCTTCGCCGCTCCACCGGCCGCCGCGATCGGAAGCAACCCGGCTTCGGATAATTGCGGCGCAAATGCAGCGAGTGCCTCCGGTGAAATACCGCTGAATGAAAGCGGTGTTGCGATCGGCCGGAAAGTCAGCCCCGAAATGGAATCCATCGACGAATTCGACGACGGCGGTACAAGCGCGCCCGACGTTGCCGCCCGGAACGGGAACGACGGTTTCCAAGAAGTCGCCGCGAGATCCGCGAAGGCGATCGCGCGCGGTTCGGTCGGACGGGTCCGGACAGCTTCCTTTTGTTCAAAGATCCCGATCATCTGCTCGATCGGTGTGATCCCGCAGATCGGTTCCTTGGCGAACGGAAAACTGTAAGCGATGGCGCCGACGAGCTTGCCGTTGATGTAGACGGGCGAGCCGGACATGCCCGCAAATACGAACGTCCGGTCAGCCTCGCCGCCGCTG
>JAKOSS010000817.1 GCA_029777145.1 Acidobacteriota bacterium
CGCTCGTCGCTTCGAACTCGAACCAATCGTCGCAATCGTCGAGCCGCCGTGCGAGTTTGCGATTCGCGATCCGCCACTTGCCGTAACAAAAATTGAAATCGTCGGGCGTCGAAGTTTCCGACGCGTTGATCTGCAAGTCATTCATAACGAGTGTCAGATTAGATCCATAGTGGAGCTATCACAATATCCAATTTTGCGAAAAGTGATATAACCAATTTGCGATGAGAAACGAATCGATCCCGTTCATCATGCTTTCCCACAGATCGTCCGACGCACCATTCTATCGTCAGATCTACGAAGCCGTCCGCGATGCCATCCTCAGCGGCCGACTGACGTCCGGTACGCGCCTTCCGTCGTCCCGGAGCATGGCGACACAACTCAGCGTTTCGCGTATCACGGTCGTCAACGCTTTCGATCAGCTTGTCGCCGAAGGCTATCTCGAGAGTCGGACGGGCGCCGGGACGTTCGTCGCGTCGCAGATCCCGGACGAACTGCTCGCGATCAGCGAAGCGCAACCGGCAACCATCGAGCATTCGGACGCGCCCGCGCCGCCGGTTTCAGCGTTCGCGAAGGCGATTCTCGACGAGCGCTCGACCGATTCCGACTGGGACGTCGTTGTTCCGTTTCGAAACGGCGTGACGGCCGTCCGCGAATTTCCGTTCGATGTTTGGGAGAAGATCGCCGTTCGGGTGATCCGGCAAGCGGCACGGCGGTTCCGCGGTTACGGTGAATCCGCCGGCTTTTTGCCGTTGCGCGAGGCGATCGCGGCGCATCTTTCCGGATCGCGCGGCGTCAGTTGCAGCGCCCGGCAGGTGATCATCACGAGCGGTGCGCAGCAGGCGCTCGATCTCGTCGCCCGTGTCCTGCTTGATCCCGGCGATCGGATCTGGGTCGAAGATCCTTGTTATCAGGAAGCGCTCGCGGTCTTTCGTTTGGGCGGCGCGGAGGTGGCGGCGGTTCCGGTTGACGGCGACGGCTTCGACGCCGCAGCCGCAGAATCGCTGTGCGGTGACGCAAAGCTCGTTTATGTGACGCCGTCACACCAATATCCGACCGGAGCGATGATGAGTCTCGCCAGGCGGCTTGAGCTTCTCGATTGGGCGCGCCGGACCGGATCGTGGATCATCGAGGACGACTACAACAGCGAATTTCGATATACCGGACGGCCGCTCGCGTCGCTCCACAATCTCGACCGTCACGATCGCGTGATCTATGTCGGCACTTTCAGCAAAACCGTTTTTCCGGCGCTTCGTCTCGGCTGTCTGATCGTCCCGACCGAACTCGCGAACGTCTTTGCGGCGGCGAAAAACCTCTGCGACACGCACACGGCGCTGATCGAGCAGGCAGTTCTTGCGGAATTCATCGCCGAAGGGCATTTCGCGCGGCATCTGCGCCGCATGCGTTCACTTTACGAAAAGCGTCAAGCGGCATTGGTTTCCGAGTCGGAGCGCCGTCTCGGCGGGCTGATGAAGATCTCGAAAGCGTCGTCGGGGATGCACCTAATCGGCTGGCTGCGTGACGGACTAGACGATCGTGAGGTTGCGGCGAAGGGAAGCGAAGTCGGGTTGAATCTGACGCCGTTGTCGTCGTACTCGGTGACCGCGCGACTTCCGCCGGCCCTGGTGCTTGGTTACACGGGTTTCAACGAACGCGAGATCGCGAACGGCGTTGAAAAGCTGAGAACTGTTTTGGGATCGTTTGGTTAGCTGAGCGGCAGTTCCTTGTTCCCGCCAAGCGATTCGAGATGCTTGACGATCTTGTCGATCAGCCAGTTTGGAGTTGAAGCGCCCGCCGTAACGCCGACGGTTTGAACTCCTACCAGATCCGCAGGATCGATCTCTTCCTCGGTCTCGATCAGAAAACTCTTCGGGCATTGCTCTTCGCATACCGCGAGAAGTTTGCGGCTGTTCGACGAGTGATGGCCGCCGATGATGTAGAAGGCATCAACCATTCCCGCGAGCGCTCGTGCGGCGTCCTGCCGATCGCGCGTCGCCGAACAAATCGTGTTGACGATTTGGACCTCGTCGTCGGTTTTCGACTTGACCGCTTCGGCGGTATCAAAGAAATTCTGCGCCTTGATCGTCGTTTGCGAAACGACGAGCGGCTTTCTCAGTCGCGGAAGGTCGGCGACTTCCTCGACACCGTTGATCACGAACGCGTGGTCCGGAGCGTAGCCTTTGACGCCGATCATTTCCGGGTGATCCGGATTGCCGACG
>JAKOSS010000818.1 GCA_029777145.1 Acidobacteriota bacterium
CCTCAGGGACGGTCGACATCCCAACGAGATCGGCGCCGAGCATGCGGAACATCCGGATCTCGGCCGGAGTCTCGTACGTCGGCCCGGACAGCGCGCAGTAATCGCCGCGGAAGAGAAACTGCGAGATCGAGCGCTCCTCGGCAATCTGTTTCGCTTCGAGGTAAGCGATCGACTGAAAACTCCGGTCGTAAATGGCCGTCATGTCGGGAAATCTCGGTCCGAACCGCTCGTCATTCGGTCCGCGCAGCGCGTTGACGCCCATCATGTTGATATGATCGCGGATCAGTACGAGACTTCCCGGCTTGAAACTCGTCCGGAGGCTTCCGGCGTCATTTGTCAGAATGACATTTTTCGCGCCGAGCAACCCGAAGACCCGCATCGGAAAGATCACCTGCGCCATCTCGTAGCCTTCGTAGTAATGGAAGCGCCCCTGCTGGACGGCGACGGTGACGCCTCCAATCTCGCCGAGCACCAGTTGGCCGGCGTGTCCCTCGACGGTCGATCGGGCAAAATGCGGAATCCGGTCGTACGGAACGCGAACGGCATTCTCGAGCTCCTCGCCGAATGCCCCGAGGCCGCTCCCCAGAACTACAACTGTTTCGATCTGCTTGTCGAAATGCGACCGGATGAAATCGGCCGCTTCAAGCGCGTTTTCGTAGGACATTTCAGTGGTCGGTGGTCAGTGGTCGGTGGCCAGTATCGGTAACCTGCATCGGACAGTGTCCTGTATTGCCGTTCTAAGCGAACCACTGACCACGGACCACTGACCACCGACCACTGACAAGCTACTTCTCCTTTCTATAAGGTATTCCGAGCGCTTTCGGGGCGCGCGACAGGCCGATGAAGCCGGCGAGAACGATGATCGTCAGGACATACGGGATGATCTGGACGAACTGCACCGGGATCGTCTCTCCGGACGAGAGCCGGATGCCCGCGAGCGGGATCGTCAGCGCTTCCGTGAATCCGAAGAACAGGCACGCGAACAGGACCGGGACCGGACGCCATTTCGCCAGGATCAACGCCGCGAGCGCGATGAATCCGCGGCCGGCGGTCATGCCGCGCGTGAAGAGCGAACTTTGCCCGATCGAAAGGTACGCGCCGCCGGCGGCAGCCAAAGCGCCGGAGATTATGACCGCCGTGTACCGCAGATTCGGCACCTTCACGCCCGCTGCATCGGCGGCGGAAGGATTCTCCCCTGTCGCCCGGAGACGCAAACCGAACGGCGTCTTGTACAAGACGTACCAACAGAGCGGCACCAATGCGAGGGCCAGGATCGACGAGATCGAGATCTGGTTGAAGAACTGCGGAAGCAGAAACGCCTTGTCGATCTGCGGCGTCGAGCCCGACGAATCGTAGACCGCGCCGCTGATCATCTGCGGCAGCCCCATCATCAGGAAGTTGATCGCGAATCCGGCGACCACCTGATCAGCCTCGAACTTGATCACGGAGATCGCATAGACCGCCGCCATCACAGCCCCGGCAGCAACCCCGCACAGGAGCCCGAGATATGGATTGCTCAGCTCATATGTTGCGACCGCGGCCGTGAACGCTCCTGCCAGCATCAGTCCCTCGAGCGCGATGTTGATAACGCCGGATCGTTCCGAAAACATTCCGCCCAACGCCGCGAAGATCAGCGGCGTCGCGAAACGGAGCGCCGAAAAGATCAGCGAAGAGATAAGTGCGACACTTAAGAAATCGGACATAACTATTTCTTCGAGTACCTCTGCAAACTTGCGACGAACAGAATGACCACGGCCTGAAGGATCAGGCCGATGTCCTTCGAAACATATCGCGTAAATGCATCGACGAAGATCTCGCCGCGCATCAGAACCGCAAAGAACAACGCGGCGACGAAAACGCCGAGCGGATGATTCCGGCCGAGCAGCGCAACGGCGATGCCGAGAAATCCGAGCTCCTGGGAAAACCCGTCATAGTAGTTGTGCCGGAAACCGAGGACCTCGTTGATGGCGACCATTCCCGCGAGCCCGCCCGAGAGCGTCATTGCGATGATCATCTGCCGCTGCGGAGAGATCCCGCCGTATTCGGCCGCTGAACTGTTCTGACCGACGGCGCGCAGTTCATATCCCCATTTCGTCTTCCAGAGAAAGATGTAAACGAGGACGCACATCAGGATCGCCAGCAGGAATGCCGCGTTGAGCGGAACGTCTGACGGAATGAACGAGAAGTATTCGCGGAATTGCGGGATGTAGGCCGCCTCACCGATCGGCGCGGACTGAAGGATCGGATCGCCCGGAACCTTGTAATGGTACTGCGTGAAATAACTGACCAACGCGATCCCGATGAAGTTGAGCATGATCGTGTTGATCACTTCGCTCGATCCGAACCGCGCCCGCAAATACCCCGGAATTGCGCCCCACAGGCCTCCGACGACGACCGCCGTCAGCACGCAAAGCGGGACGAGAATTATCGACGGCAGGCTCGTCCACGACCAGTCTTCCTGCTTGCCGAAGATCGTCAGCACGACGCCGCCGAACTTGATGCCGACCCAGGCGGTCGCGAACGACGCCACGTAGAGCTGGCCCTCGGCGCCGATGTTGAACAATCCGCAACGAAAGGCGACTGCGACCGCGAGGCCGGTGAAGATCAATGGCGTTGCCAAAAACAGCGTCCAACCGATGTCCTTCGCCGATCCAAACGAATTCGCGAGCAGGATCCGGTATGTCTCGAACGGATTGTCCTTGATCGCCAGGATGATCAGCCCTCCGACGATGAATGCCGCGATGATCGCGATCAGCGGCGACAAGATTTCACGAAGAATTTTCATTTCTTTACAGTGTCGCGCGTCGCTCGTCGATCCGATCGGGGTTCGGATCGAGTCCCGCCGAAAGCCGGATCAGGAGTCCTGCCCCGAAACCATCCGGACGCGCCGGACACGGTGTTTTCAAGAACAAACGCGAAAAAACTGCACTGGATTGTCCCTAAAGCGGAGACTGTTAAATAGATGCTACGTGAATATAACCGACAACCGCTTTGGGTGTCATGTTGAAACCCCTCACGATTCGCAGAGAAATTACCCCAGACAAGACTTGACACACTTACACTCAGATTTTATTATGCTTTTAGGCTAATCAACCTTGATACAGCCAGAGTAACTAGGAGGAAAATGATTATGAGCATCATCAAATATGATCCTTTTCGGGAACTTAGGAGCTTGCAAGACGAAATGAACAGACTTTTTATGACGAATTTCTCACGGCCCGAAGACCGTGAACTCGCTCGCGGTGCATGGTCACCGAATGTCGATATCTTCGAGAACAAGGACCACCTCGTGCTCGAAGCCGAACTTCCGGGACTGAAGCCCGAGGACGTCAACGTTTCGATCGAGAACAATGTGCTGACGATTCACGGCGAACGCCGGTTCGAAAAGAAGGACGACGGAGACAATTTCCATCGCGTCGAACGCGCTTATGGCAGTTTCACCCGTTCGTTCACGCTTCCGCCGACTGTTTCGAGCGAAAATGTGAACGCGATGTTCGATAACGGCGTACTTCGATTGACGCTTGCGAAGCGCGAAGAGGCAAAGCCGCGTCGGATCGAGATCAAGGTCGGCGAGGCGCCGAAGACGATCACGGCGAAAGCCTAAGATCCGACATTCCATGATTCCAAGATTCCAAATTCCAGTTTGTGGTTCTGCACGAAGACATGAACTGGAATTTTGGAATTTTGGAATATTGAACTTGAGCCAGAACCATTCTGGCGTTTGGAATTACCAGCGATGAGACTCGACAGATTTACAATCCGCGGCCAGGAGGCCGTGCAGGAAGCGATCGGGATCGCCGAAAAGAACCAAAACCAGCAGGTCGAGCCCGAGCATCTGCTCGCCTCGATGCTGGAAC
>JAKOSS010000819.1 GCA_029777145.1 Acidobacteriota bacterium
AATCGAGGAAGCGGATCGACGATCCGAGCCCCTCGATCTCTCGGAGTTTCGATTCGATCGCGGCACGGTCGCCGACGATCAGGATCGACATCTTGTCGGGCGTCAGGTATTTCTTCGCCACCCGGTTGACGTCGTCCAGCGTGACCGCGTTGAGGTTCCGGATGTAATCGTTGAAATACGAATCCGAAAGACCGTAGGTCCCGAGGTTCGTCAGCTGGTTCGAGATCTGTCCGACCGTTTCGAATCCCTGCGGATAGCGGCGGATGATGCTCTGCTTGTTGTATTCGAGCTCGTCAGGAGTGACCGGGATCGCACCGCGGATGCCGTTCAGTTCCTTCATGAACTCGATCACCGACTCCTTCGTGACGGCGGTCTGGACGTCGGCCGACGCCTCGAACGGTCCCGGACCGCGCCGGTATGACCAGCTCGTCCGCGCTCCGTACGTGTAACCCTTCTTCTCACGAAGATTGAGATTGACGCGCGCCGAGAACTGCCCGCCGAGGATCGAATTCATCACCAGCAACGGGAAGTAATCCGGATTGTCACGCGAGACGCCGACCTGACCGATGCTCAGCACAGACTGCGCCGCGCCCGGTTTGTCGACGACGTAAATTCCCGGATTGGACAGCGCCGAAGCTCCCGGAACCGCGATCTTCGGAACATCCGCCGGCTTCCAATCCTTGAACGCCGCTTCGAGCTTCGGAAGCATCGTTTTCGCGTCCGTATCACCGGTTATGATCAGGGCCGCATTGTTCGGAACGTAGTACGTCGAATAGAACTTCTGGATCTGATCGCGGGTCAGTGCCTTGACCGAAGTCTCGTCACCGCCGACCGCCTTTCCGTACGGATGATCTTTTCCGTAAAGCAGTTTTGAATAGACGACGCTCGCGATCGCATTCGCATTGTCCTTGCGCTGCACGAAACCGACCAGCGACCGGCGCTGCAGCGTCTGGAACTCCGCTTCCGGGAACGCGGCGTTCGTCACGACGTCCGAGTAAATGCCGAGCGCCTTGTCGAGGTTCTTCGACAGCGTCTGCATCGAAACGTTCGACGAATCCCAGTTCGAATTCGCGAACAGCGTCGCGCCGATCGATTGCAGATCGTTCGCGACATCGACTGCCGAACGCGTCTTCGTGCCCGTGTTCAGCAGGCTTGATGTGAACGACGCCAGCCCGGCGCGGTCCTGCGGATCGGCGGTCGCTCCGGCGTTGAACACGAGGTTCATCGAGATGATCGGCAGTTCGCTCTCACGCACGAACCAGACGTTGAGCCCGTTCGACAGCTTGCGTTTGTCGATCTTCGGCAGCGCGAACGACGGATCGGGCCCGCCCTTCGGAAGGTTTGCCGACTGATCGTTATCTGGGCCGGTTTCCTCGTTCGACGAAGTCGGCGCGTTCTCGACAGATTCGCGCTGCGACGAGGCGCGGTTGGCGCGCGGAACGAACGACATTACGAGCCGATTGGCGTTGAGATAAGTCTTCGCAACGCGTTGGACGTCCGCCGGCGTGACCTTGTAGTAACGGTCGAGATCGCCCTGGAAACCGTCCGGCTTACCGGTAAACGTTGCGTACGAATTCAGCTGATCGGCCTTGCCCTGCACGTTCTGCATCCCGAAGATCGTCCGCGATTCGATGACGTTCAGTGCGCGCGACATTTCATCGGCGGTCGGCGGTTCGTTTTTGATCCGCTCGATCTCGGCGTTGATCTCCTTTTCGATCTCGTCGAGCGTTTTCTGCGGACGCGCGGTCGATACGACCGAGAACTGGCCGGCGATCTCGCGCGAGCTGTGGCCGGCCGAAGCGTCCTGCGCAATCTGCTTTCCGTATACGAGATTGCTCAAAAGCCGCGAGCCGCGGCCCGACGAAAGGACGAATTGGAGCATGTCGAGCGCCGCCTCGTCGGGATGATTCAT
Source organism: Acidobacteriota bacterium (assembly GCA_029777145.1). The sequence goes on from JAKOSS010000819.1 coordinate 1,913, forward strand.
CGGAACGGTGTGCCAGACCATGTAAAGGCGCGGCAGACGGACCGAGTCTTCAAAAGTTTTGCGAACCTCGCCGTCGAGCTTCGGCGTCGGCGGATTCGGGCGCGTGATCTCGCCGCCCGACGGGATCGGGCCGAAATACTTCTCGACCCACGCTTTCGTCTGTTTCGCGTCAAAGTCGCCGGCGATCACGAGCGACGCGTTGTTCGGGACATAATACTTGCGGAAAAACGCCTTGACGTCGTCCTGCGATGCGTTCGTCAAATCGGTCAGCGAGCCGATCGTCGTCCAGTGATACGGATGATCCGGCGGATACATGATCGAAGCGATCTTCTCGAACGCCGTTCCGTACGGCTGATTGTCGTAACGCTGACGGCGCTCGTTTTTCACGACGTCGCGCTGGTTGTCGAGCTTTTCCTGGGTCATCGCTTCGAGCAATCCGCCCATGCGATCCGATTCCATGAAGAGCGCGCGTTCGAGGAAGTTCGACGGAACGACCTCGTAATAGTTCGTGCGGTCGGTGTTGGTCGATCCGTTGAGCGACGCGCCGACCTCCTGCAGCGGTCGGAAGTACTCGTTGTCGTAGTTCTTCGAACCCTGGAACATCATGTGCTCGAAAAGATGCGCGAAGCCGGTGCGTCCCGGGACCTCGTTCTTTGACCCGACGTGATACCAGATGTTCACGGCGACGATCGGCGTCGATTTGTCCTCGTGGAGGATCACGCGCAGGCCGTTCTTCAGCATGTATTCTTCGTATTTCAGCTTGGGAAGCTTTGTATTTGCAGACTGGGCGAAGCTCATAGTTGACAGGGAAATGACAAAGATGAGCAACGCCGAAACGGATCGCTTCATTGGTTTGCTAACTCCTTCGTAGTGATTTGAAATCGTAAATTGCCGGACGCCCGCCTTGCTCGGCGCGGCCGGTCCGGAGATCTGTTTTCAGTACTTTCTAAGACGTGAATTCGGGGAACTTGGTTTCAGTTGACGCGCCAGAATCGTGAGATCAGCGCGATAGCGAGCAGCGTGAAGGTACTTAGTGCGGAAAGCAGGCAAAACTGGCAGAAAGCCTCGATCACATAGGCCTGCAAATAAAAAAGCCAGGCCGAAAAGCATCCCATCAGACAGGTCTGGATCCCGAACAGCAGCCATGACTTACGGTTGCCGCGAAGCGAGAGCAACGCGAGGATCAGGGCGGTGATATACGCGAACGTTCCGAGCATCGAGAGCGGAACATTGGCGAGCATCGGCGCGTCGAACGGAAGGAAGCCGCCGAGCGTTGACCATTGGCTCGTCAGAACCTGCTCGCAGCCGGAGACGATACTGCACGGAACCGGTTCCGCCGTGTAATGGTGGTAGGTCAGGTAGATCGTGTCGGCGATCCCCAAAAACGCAACGAAGGCCGCCAAAGCGGGAAGTTTGGCGACCTTCGCGATCGTTGCCGTTTGATCGGTCATGTTTATTGATCGGTGAACGCTTTGTTCGCCGTCTTGGCTCCGTTCTTGTCCGGCGTCGGTTTCGCCGTGTTGGCGTTCGACGGGCTTGACGATTCGGCGGTCGGTGCGACCGTTTGTTGCGGCGGCGGATTCTTCGCCAGTTCGGCGTCGATGATCTGGCGGAACGATTCGAGCTTCATCTGTTCGAACGGCACCGACATGCCATTGATGAAGATCGTCGGCGTCGAGTTGATGTTGAGCGCGCGGCCGCGGTCGAGATCGCGCTGGACGCGTTCTTTCGT
>JAKOSS010000091.1 GCA_029777145.1 Acidobacteriota bacterium
ACGGTCGGGCGGCATCCGACGGCGATGCTCTTCAACAAAGCGGGATCGCGGCTTTACGTCGTGAATTCCGACGGCGACAGCATTTCCGTGATCGATACCGCGACCGACGCCGAAGTCCCGCGCGAACCTCGCATCAGCGTCCGTTTGAACGAAAAAGGGCCGGGCGGCGTCGGACCGCAGGGGATCGCGCTGAGTGACGACGAACGCACGATGTATGTGGCGAACTCGAAGACGAACGCGGTTGCGGTCGTCGCGCTCGACCCGCGGATGCGGAGCCGCGTCGCCGGTTTCGTTCCGACCGGAAACTATCCGTCGGCGATCACCGTCGCCAACGGCCGGTTGTTCATCGCCAACGGTAAAGGCACCGGCATGGAGAACTCGTCGAACAACGTCAACGAGACCGGACTCTATCCGAACATGCCGAACGCCGACTATCCCGGCGATCGTTACAATCGCCGCGGAATTTACAGCGTGGCGATCGTATCCGGCAACGTCAGCGTCCTTAGCGAACCGGGCGCGCGGGAGCTTTTCGTCTATTCCCAACAGGTCATGCGCGACAACGGGATGCTCGCCGAACGAAAGCCGCTTTTCCCGAACGGCCGTTCACCGTTCAAGCACGTCATTTACATCATCCGTGAAAACCGGACATACGATCAGGTCATGGGTGATCTTGAGAAGTCGGGCGACGGAACCAAGGCCGACGGCGATCCTTCGGTCGCGATCTTCGGCGCCGGAACCGCCGCACGTTCGCCGAAGGGCGAAGCGCAGAACATCACTCCGAACGCGCGCGCGATCGCGCTTCGTTTCGGACTTCTCGATCGCTTCTTCGTCAACTCGGAGGCGAGTCCCGACGGACACAACTGGGCGACCGCCGCATTCTCGAGCGACTACATCGACAAGGCATATCGCTGGGATTATTCGGGCCGCGGGCGAACCTACGACTACGAAGGATTCAACCGGCTTCCCTCATACGATTGGCCGTCGGGACAGCCGCCCGTGGCGTTGCCGTCGGTCTTCGAATTGCCCGCGACCGTCGATGACGTCGCTACGTTTCAGAAACGCTACGTCCCGTATTTGAACGGCGCCCGCGATATCGGCGAGCCGGAATCGCTTTATCTTTGGGACGCCGCGCAACGCGCCGGACTCACCTATCGGAATTACGGCGAGTTCGTCGGAACGATCTCGGAGAACGATCTTCGCGAGGTCAACACCGGCAAGACCAAGACCTATCCCGACCTTTCGCGCACGCTCTCGGCGTTCGCGACCAAGAAATCGCTCGAAGGCCACTTCTCGGAATCGTACCGGAATTACGACCTCACGTGTCCGGATTCAATGACGGTCGATTCATACCGGGCCGCGTTGAGTTCGAACGGGAAATCCGATGCCGCCGTCAGTCCCGATAATCCTGATTTCAAGGGCAGCACGCGTTTTGGCGAATGGGCGCACGAGTTCCGTGGTTATGTTGACGAACTTCAGAACAAGGGCGTCGACAAGTTTCCAAATCTTTCGATCATCCGTTTCTCAAGCGACCACACGGCCGGGATGAACCGTAACCGGCCCACTCCGCAGTTTTACGTCGCGGACAACGACTATGCGCTCGGACGGCTTGTTCAGGAAGTCTCGAACAGTCCGTACTGGAAGGACACCGCGATCTTCGTCGTCGAGGACGATGCGCAGGACGGCCCCGATCACGTCGACGCGCACCGCTCACCGGCGTACGTGATCTCCGCCTGGAACCGCAAAGGAGCGCTCGTGCACGAGTTTCACAGTACCGTGTCGCTGATCCGCACGCTTGAGATGTGCCTCGGCATCAAGCCGATGAATTTTCTCGACGCGAACGCGATCCCGATCGATATTTTCGGCGAAACTCCCGATCTGACTCCGTTCGGCGCGATCCTTCCGACGGTGGCGAGCGACAACCTGATCCCTTCCGCAAATCCGTCGCGGGCGGCGCTCGAGATGATGCGGCTCACGGCCGAACAGGATTTCCGCCACGCTGACATGGCGGATCCGCGCGAACTGAACGAGATCATCTGGTTTTCGGTGAAAGGCGAGACGGATTCGATCCCGGAGATTTCACGATTGCCGGCCTACGATCTGCTGGTCGCCGGCGTCCGGCCCGACGACGATGACGATGAGGAAGACGCGGACGACGACGATTGAAATCCTTGTCCGAACTTATGAAATCCTTATGAACCGTGTGAGATAATCCCGGCAATGGCAAACGAATTGCCAAAAGGCAGCTTATTGCGTGGCCAAACCGCAGGCTATCTCGCCTCAGTTGCCGTCGTCGCGGCGGTGACGTTTGCTCTTGCTCCGCTTCGGGCGCAGATCTCGATCACAGGCGTCGCATTGTGCCTTCTGCTGTCGGTGCTTCTCACGGCGACGATTTGGGGAAGCCGTCCGGCGATGCTTGCCTCGATCCTCGCCATGTTCTCGTTCAACTTCTTCTTCATTCCGCCCGTCGGCACACTTTCGATCGCTGATCCTGAAAACTGGGTCGCGCTGGTTACCTTCCTGATCGTCGCGGTCACCACCGGGCAGATGTCGGCGCGCCTCAAAGTACGCGCCGAGCAGGCAGAAAATGCGCGGTCTGAGGCGGCGCGACTTTACGACGAACTCAATCAGGCGTTCGAGAAGGCCAGTGAGGCCGAGGCCGCAAAACGAAGCGACAAACTGAAGTCGGCCTTGCTCGACGCCGTGTCGCACGACATGCGGACGCCGCTAACCTCCATCAAGGCTTCGGTCACGATGTTAATCAAGGAACGCCGGGATCCACCCGGCACGTTGACCGCGGAAATGAAAAGCGAACTGCTGACGGTGATCGATGAAGAAACCGACCGGCTCGATCAGTTCGTCGAGGGAATGATCGAGATGGCGAGGATAGATGCCGGCGATTTGAAACTCGGTCAAACCTGGGCTTCGGTCGAAGAGATCCTCGGAGACGCAATCAATCGCGCAAAGCCGCGGCTGAATGGCCGCTCGATAGAGGTCGAGATCGAAAACGAGCTGCCATCGATCCGCGTGGACGCCCGCTCGATCTCGGAGGCGCTCTACAACCTCATCGAGAACGCGGCAAAGTATTCGCCGTCGGGATCGAAGGTACTTGTTCGTGCCGGGCGTTCCGGCAGCGAACTTGTAAGTTTCTCGGTCGATGACGAGGGTCCGGGAATCGTCGATGGACTTTCTTCGCGGCTGTTTGAAAAATTCGTCCGCGGTCGCGGCGTCTGTCAATCAGGCCAAGGACTTGGTCTCGCGATCGCGAAAGGAATAGTCGAAGCGCACGGCGGGCAGATCGGTGCGAGGAATATCGAGACGGGGGGCGCGAGTTTCTATTTCTCGCTTCCGATCGGAGACGATTGATCGTTATGGCGAACCAGCAAAAAACTCGAATCCTGATCGTCGACGACGAACCGCAGATCTTGCGTGTGCTCCGAACTGGACTGATCGCCAACGGATACGAAACGCAATACGCGGAAAGTGCCGGTTCCGCGCTCGATCTCATTCGGCAATGGCTTCCCGATCTGATCGTCACGGACCTCGCGATGCCGGAAATGAC
>JAKOSS010000092.1 GCA_029777145.1 Acidobacteriota bacterium
ATCACCGCCGGCAGCGGCAAACGGCGACGGGATCGGCGCCGGTATCGGCTCTTCAACCGGCGCGCTGACGGGAACGTCCGGCACGGGGAAATCACGCGGACCGGCGACGATCGTCGCGGAAAGCGAAGGGTCGTCGGCCTCCGGCGCAACCGGCGTCAACGTAATCCCGCAGTATGAACAAAAGATATCGAGGTCGGCGATCTTCTCACCGCATTCTGGGCAATTTGGCATTGTTCTTTAATTCAGCGTCGCTATTCTCAGTGCCGAAGTCTTATGCGGCGGCAAACCGCAGGAACGTCTTTCCGACGATGATCTCGTCGCCGCTACGAAGTACGTGCGGGCTTCCGGGGATCAGTCTTCGGCCACGGTTCACATACGTTCCGTTCGTCGAACCGAGATCTTCGATGACGTATGTCGCGTTTCGAAAAATGATCCTTGCATGCCGGCGCGAGATCTTCGCTTCGGGATCGAACGCGTCGAGATCGACGTCCGGAAAGATCCCGTTGTCCGCGTCCCAGCGCCCGATGTAGGACTCTTCGCCGGTCAATTGAAACTCCTTGCCGACGGCCGTCCCACGCTCGATCGTCAGCGTCGCGTGCACGCCCTCGGAATGTCCGGGATCGGAAGTATTCGCCGGCGTCGGTTCAACCTGTTCGATGATCGGCTCGATCCCGATCGACGTCACGCTCGCGGCCTGAAAGGACGGCTCCGAGATCGGCGGCTGATATCCAGGGGACGCGAAACTGTTCGGACCGTTGTTTCGGGCGGCAAGGCTCGCACCGCATTCGTCGCAAAACAGCGATCCGTCGAGATTATCGGTTCCGCAAGACTGGCATTTTATCATTTCAAGTTTTCCTGCGTGTCGAAGGTATTAATGGCAAGTGTCATTTTACCTTGATTCCGGAAGTTCGTAAATCGCAAACCGGAACGTCGATCACGAGTTATTGCTTATTTCAATCCGCTGAATCCAAACGGCTTGGGTGCTCACTTTTTTGAAACTTACGGAAAAATCCGGACGTAGTATTGCGGTGACGCTAGGTATTCAGAAGATTTGCGTTACGATCGTACTTTTCATCATCAACACATTCAAGAGGAACTTTAGCAAATGGCACTCAGCCGGAAAGGAAAATTCATAATTGGCGGAAGCATTGGCGCGCTCTTGCTCATCATTATCGTCGCCGCGGTCTTCGCGTCGCGCAAGGACGTTCCCGAAGTCACGACGGTCAAGTTAGAGAAACGCAAGGAATTGCGGTCGATCGTGACGGCGTCGGGCGAGGTCCGTCCGATCCAGTTCATCAACCTCACGAGTGAGGTCCAGGGCCGCATCGAAGAGATCTATGTCAAGGAAGGCGACGCGGTAACCAAGGGTACGCCGCTCGTAAAGCTCGATCCGACGCAGCTGAATTCGAGCACCGACGCGCAATTGGCCGCACTTCAGGCCGCGCAGAACGATGCTCAGGTTTCGCGCTCGCAGATCCTTGCCGCGCAGAATCAGCTGACGCAGGCGCAGCAGGGACTGACGGCATCGCTCGCTTCGGTCGATACCGCGCAACAGCAGGTAACGACCGCGCGGCAGAACGTCGTCGCCGCGCAGACCGACGTCGACAGCCAACAAGTTAATCTGAACGCCGCCAACCGCGAGTTGAAACGCACGACCGACCTGCTCGAGTCGGGAGTTTCGTCGCGTTCCGAATACGATCTCGCGAAGGACAAGGCCGAACAGGCCGAAGCCAGCCTGCGGAACGCGCAGTCGCGGCTCAAGTCGGCGCAGCTCGCCGTCAAGGAAGCCGAACTCCGCGTGACCGAGGCGAAAGCGCGCGCGAATCAGCAAGAAGTTGCTGTGCGCGATGCACGCCGCGGCGTCGATACCGCCAATCTTTCGGCCGGATCAAGTCAAAAACGCGCCGACCAGCAGGCCGCTGTTTTCCGCGGCCAGCGGACGCAGCGCGACAAGACGCTGCAGGTCGCCCCGATCAACGGCGTCATCGCGAACATTCCGTCGAAGGTCGGTGAATTCGCGGTGGCCGGTCTCTCGACCACGGCGCTCCTGACGATCGCCGACATGTCCTCGATCAACGTCGAGGTCAAGGTCGACGAAACCGAGATCGATAAGGTCGAGGAAGGCCAGAAAGCGAAGATCAAGGTCGATGCGTTGGGCGACAAGGAACTGATCGGCGAGGTCTATCAAAAAACGCCGCTCGCGGTCGGCAAATCGCAGACGACCGGCGGACTTTCGACAAACATCAACGTTCAGGAAGCAAAGGAATTCAAGGTCGTCATCCAACTTAAGGACATCCCCAAGGAGATCCAGGATGGACTTCGGCCGGGAATGAGCGCAACCGCGACGATCACGACGAAAACTGCCGAGGATCTGATCGCCGTGCCGCTTCAGGCGCTGATCGAGAAGAAACCCGAGGCATCACCGTCGCCGACCATCCAGGGCGATGTGCAGATGCCGGCCGAGAAGCCGAAAACGATCAAGGGCGTGTACGTTCTTGAAGGCAACAAAGCGAAATTCGTCGAGGTTACGACCGGGATCACGGGCGAAAGCGATATCCAGATCCTGAGCGGGCTCAGCGAGGGCCAAGAGGTGATAACCGGTCCGAGCCGGATATTGAATACGCTGAAGGACGACACCGTCGTCAAGAAGGCCGAGAAGAAGGAAGGCGAGAACGCCAACAAGTCGTAGCGATGTACAAGTTTATGGAAAACGAGAATGCGCCTGCGGTTGAGACGAACCTCCGCCCGGCCGGCGAATCGCTGATCTCGATGCGTGACATCTGGAAAACGTACCAGATGGGTACCGAACAGCTTCATGCATTGCAGGGCGTTTCGTTCGACGTCAAAAAGGGTGAATACGTCGCGATCATCGGCCCTTCGGGTTCGGGAAAATCGACGCTGATGAACCTCATCGGCTGTCTTGATTCCCCGTCGCGCGGCCAGTATTGGATCAACGGCAACCAGGTCGCCGAGATGACAGACGACGAGTTGGCGAAGATCCGGAACAAAGAGATCGGCTTTGTCTTTCAGACGTTCAACCTGCTCGCCCGCGCAACCGCGCTGCACAACGTCGAACTCCCGCTCATTTATGCCGGGATGCGGTCGGTCGAACGCCACGACAAGGCGCAGGCGGCACTCGAGTCGGTCGAACTCGGCGACCGCGTGACGCACAAGCCGAACGAACTTTCGGGCGGACAGCGCCAACGCGTTGCGATCGCACGGGCGCTGGTCAACCATCCGTCGATCCTGCTCGCCGACGAACCGACCGGAGCGCTCGATTCGAAAACGAGCGTCGAGATCATGGCGCTGTTCGAGAAACTTCACGAGGAAGGCAATACGATCATTCTCGTGACCCACGAACACGACATCGCCGAACGCGCGCACCGGATCATCACGATCAAGGACGGCAAGATCGAGAGCGATGAAAGGGTGAAATGATCGAAAATGTTCCGACGTATGTCGCGATCACATTCGTCGCGACAACGTTTCTGACGATCGGATTTCTGCTATCCGCGGTTCGCCGCACCGGTAACGAAAAACTTCCGGCCCAATTGCTCTCGTTCTTGTTGGCTTTTTGGGTATTTTTTACAGCCGCCGCTTCAATCGGCGGTTTTTATACTGTCACCGAGACGATCCCGCCGCGATTGTTCCTTTTAGGGGTTTTGCCGTCAGTGCTGACGGTGATCGCGTATCTGGCATTCTTCCGCGAAAGGTTTCTCGAAAAATTCCCGTTGCGGACGCTGACACTTTTGCACGTTGTACGGCTACCCGTCGAGATCGTCCTGTTCTGGCTCTTCAAAGCCGCGCTGATCCCGCAGGTGATGACGTTCGAAGGCCGAAACTTCGACATTCTCGCGGGAATTACCGCGCCGGTCGTTGCCTATCTGGCGATCCGCAACGGAACGGTCAATCGTCCCGTTCTGATCGCGTGGAACCTCATCTCGCTCGGACTTCTGTTGAATATCGTCGTCACCGCTTTCCTGTCGTTTCCGGGTCCGATGCAGCAGATCGCGTTTGATCAACCGAACCGCGCGGTGATGTATTTCCCGTTCATCTGGCTGCCGTCGATCGTCGTCCCGATCGTCCTGTTCGCTCATCTGATCACCCTCTGGAAACTTTTTACCAACCGGCTGAAGTGATGAGGCCGACGTCTAACTTTTTGTAAACACGACTTTTTCGAGCTCAGGTTTCTGAACAAACCGTGGCCGGTCACGTAGAATATTGGTATGCGACTGGCCGCGAACATTCGGGTCCTGACAGAATCGTTCAAACTCGCGCTTTGGAGTTTGCAGAGCCACAAGTTGCGAACGTTTCTTACCCTTCTCGGCATCATCGTCGGGGTGACTTCGGTGATCGCCGTGATGACGATCATCAGCGGTCTCGACCAGACGGTCTCCAACGCATTTTCATCTCAGGGATCGACCGCCTTTTCAGTCTCGAAACGTCCGCTCGTGATCACCTCGCGCGAGGACATGATCAAGTTCAACAAGCGAAAGGATGTGACGCGTGAGGACGCCGAAGCGATCATCCGGCTATGCCGCGACTGCTGGCGCGTCGGGATGGCGGTCAACGGCATGGGACTCGTGAAGCACGCCGAAAACCGCTCGGAAGGCGTTTCCGTCCGCGGACTGAGCTTACCGATGTTCGAGATCGAGAACGTCGTGATTCAAAGCGGTCGAGTCTGGACCGATGCCGAAGGTGGCGCCGGACGCAACGTCTGCGTCATCGGGACCGACATCATCGAAAATTTGTTTCCCGGCGGCTCGCCGGATTCGGTCGTCGGCGACGAGATCCGCGTCGATGGCGTCCCGTACAAGATCCTCGGCGTCGCCGCTCCGTTCGGCAAGGTCCTCGGATTCTCGCGCGACAATTTCGTTTACATTCCGTTCCAGACGGCGCAAAAGATGTTCGGCGCCCGCGACTCGATCACGGTCCACGTTCAGGTCCGCGACGCTTCCCTGTTCGATACCGCCAAGGACGAGGTCCGGACGATCATGCGCAACCGTCGCGGGAAGACATTCGGCGACGAGGACGACGGCGTTTCGGTCGAATCGCAGGACGCGTTCATCGGCATCTATCAGAACGCGACCTCCGGGATCTATTTCGCGACGTTCGGCGTGGCGGCGATTTCGCTCGTCGTCGGCGGCATCGTCGTCATGAACATCATGCTCGTTTCGGTGACGGAACGGACCAAGGAGATCGGGCTCCGAAAAGCCGTCGGCGCGCGCCGGGCGGACATCCTGCAGCAATTTTTGATCGAGGCGGTCACGGTGACGGTCTTCGGCGGCGCGATCGGCGTCGTCACGGGTTACGGACTGGCGTTCATCCTGTCGTTTCTGATGGGATTCCCGGTCCTGGTGAGCGTGCAATCGGCGCTACTGGGCGTCACGGTGTCATTCGTCGTCGGGCTCGCGAGCGGGCTTTATCCGGCCTGGCGCGCCGCGCTTCTGAGCCCGATCGACGCAATGAGGAGCGAATGAGAATTCCAGAGATTCCAGAATTCCAGGCCTCGGCATTTCAAGATTTCAAGATTCCAAGCCTTTGGCATCTCAAGATTCCAGGCCTTTGGCATTGCAAGATTTCAAGATTCCAGGATTTTGGCTTTCCCGGATTCCAGGATGCCACGACATCGTTTCCTGCGATTCCGTCTCGAGCCAATCCCGATTTCTCGAATCTTGGAATCTTGTCATCTTGAACTGCCAATGGTTGGAATCTTGAAATCTTGGACTGCCGAAGGCCTGGAATGCCGAAGGCTTGGAATGCCGAAGGCTGGAATGCCGAAGGCTGGAATGCCGAAGGCTGGAATGCCGAAGGCTGGAATGCCGAAGGCTGGAATGCCGGAGGCCTGGAATTCCGAAGGCTTGGAATCTTGAAATCTGGAATCACAGATGACTTTCGATGACCTGAAAGAATCGGCCGTGATGGCGATCGCGACGCTGCGCGAGAACAAGCTCCGTTCGAGCTTGACGGTTCTCGGCGTGGCGGTCGGCGTATTGACCGTCCTCGCGATGGTCTCGATCATCCAGGGGCTCAACCGGACGTTCATGCAGCAGATCGAATCGCTCGGCTCGAACACGATCTTCATCTCAAAGTTCAGTCCGAGTTTCGGCCGTCCTCCGGGGCAGGAAGAACGACAACGAAAGGAGTTGACGCTCGAAGACGCGGACGCGATCCGCGACGAAGCCGGTTCAGTCGCCGGCGTTTCGCCGCTGCAGCGCAAGATCTCGGCAACCGTGCGCTACCAGGAAAAAGAGACCGACACGCCGGTTTGGATAGGCGTCACGCCGTACTACGAATTTGTCCACTCGCAATACGTCGAAACGGGAAGGTTCATCAGCGACACCGACGTCCGCGAACGCTCGAACGTCGTCGTCCTTGGCCGCGATGTCGTCAACGCCCTTTTCCCGAACGAAGACCCGCTCGAGAAGGAGGTCAAGATCGAGGGAACGCCGTTCAGAGTGATCGGCGTCATGGAGACGCTCGGATCGTTCTTCGGTCAGTCTCGGGACAATTCCGTGTTTGTCCCGATCACGACGTTCCAGAAGTATTATCCGGAACTGCGTCCGCCCGAGACCGTTTTCGTGATCATCGTCAGGCCGAAATCGCGCGAACTCGTCCCGTCGGCGACCGAGGAGATCCGCGACATCCTGCGGCGACGGCGCGGACTCGCATTCGGCGAACCGGACAACTTTGGGATCTCGTCGCAGGACGCCCTGCTCGACGTTTACAACCAGCTCACCGGCGCGACCTATCTTGTATTGACTGCGATCTCGGCCGTCGCGCTGATGATCGGCGGCATCGGCGTGATGAACATCATGCTCGTTTCGGTGACCGAACGGACGAAGGAGATCGGGGTTCGGAAAGCGGTCGGTGCGACTCGCAACAGCATCCTCTCGCAATTTCTGATCGAGGCCGTGATCCTGACCGGGATCGGCGGGATCATCGGCCTGATCTGCGGTGAGGTCATCAGCTATCTCATCAACACATACTCGCCGCTGCCGGCGTACATTCCGTATTGGGCGATACTCGTCGGGATCTTCGTCTCGGCCGCCGTCGGCATCGTCTTCGGTCTTTATCCCGCTTGGAAGGCCGCCCGGCTCGACCCGATCGACGCCCTTCGGTGGGAGTAGATTTGGACTCAAGAACTTCAAGAATCAAGATTCAGGAAATTCAAGATTCATGGAGCCAGTCGGCGAATTCACCGAACTCTGATCCGAACGGCCCTCGAGTTTGCGAATCACTCGCCGCCGTCGCGTTTCGCGTCAATTCGCGTTCCTTCGCGGTCGGATCTTCTTTCTTTCACCACAAAATTCACCCCGAGAACCGCGAACGAGGTAACTTCGGAAAGATAGTTGACGTGAATGCTCGGGCGGCACGATGATTCCGAGATTTTTCAAGATTCAAGAATTACTCGACGAAATGGGTTCAACAATTACACCTTCGGCGCCTGTCCAATTCCCAAATCCCACATCCGAAATCCCACGTCCGAAATCCCAGCGCATCCACGAAGCCCCACGAAGTTCGCACGAATGAGCATGACGTCATTCCAGCAACCTTGCGTGGCTCGTGAGTTTGCGACACACGCTGCTACGCGTCCCGTGTGTTTGCGACCGTGCGGCTTGCCGCCCGGATGTGCGGCGACGCTCGTGTCGCCGTGCGGCGTCAATACTTGAGCAGCGGCTCCGCCGCTTCCTTCAATCTTGGGCGGCGCAGCCGCGCGATTTGTTCAGGGCGCCGACGGAATGGCAAGCCATTCCGCACATCCGGGTGGCAAGCCGCGTGACATTTGGGAGTTGGGATTTCGAATTGGGGATTTGATTGTGCCTTCGGATATGTACCCGCATGAAGTCGGATCATGAGTCATGCCTTATGGTTTTCGGCCCGTGCCAGGTTTTAATGTTGCCACGACCTTCAGGTCGTGGTGCCAGTCGATAGATAAGCCGGGCTTAAGCGCAATCGAAAATCACGGGCTGAAGCCCAGGTTCTGAGGCGACCTGATCCACGGCCTGAAGGCCGTGGAAATTTAAAGGCCGAAGACCTTCCGAGGTTCGAATCGTACCAGCGGGCCCGGTAGTAGTGAAGTCCGGTGAATTCGTCGTACTCGCGGCCGGTGAATCGGTACCTCGTCGCGAGATTCCCGGTCGCGTTGCCGAATGAATCACGCGACGCCGTGCCAACGCGAGAAGCCTACGTCAACCTCAGAGATTGTACGGGACAGTCGCTATGTCCGCAGCTTCATAAATCGTTCAAATTCCTCTGTCTCCTCATCCGAAAGCAAGAGGTAAACGTCTTTCTCGTGAACAGCCGAAACAAGGAGCGGCTCACGGGACTCTCTAATCAGGCAAAGATCTTCCGGTCGATCCGGTTGTTCCCAAGAAGCGAAGTTTTCAGACAGACGTAACAAAGCTTTGAGTGATTCGCGATCGAAACGATACCTGAGCACGCGTGCCGTATGGCCATGCAAACGCGTTCCCGGCCATTCCGACTCCATTGAATCTAAGAACCAAAACGATGAGAGCGATTCGAGTGCCATCCTTCTGGATTCGAACAACGCTATTTCATTTCGAACGATGAGCAGAATCGTATCGCGGTAACCACGCGCTTTCGACTAGCCGCTGGATCCCGCTTCGAAGCGCGCGACCGAGTTATTAGGAAGATTGGATTTCAACCCCTTCACAAAGAAACCGACCTTGAAAGCCATCAAGAAAGTCGAAGTAGATGCAAAACCTTCCGTCCGCCGAAGTGTCGTACAATTCTCCATTAGTCTCAAGTCGACCTCGGTAAAGTGTGTCGATAGTCAACGTGTCTGCATCGCGGGTGTTGTCAAACTTGAGTTCAAGCAACTCGGCGTTTCGAAACGTTAGCTCGACCCGAAAAACATCAGATGACCGCTTGAAGCCAAAAACCAAATCGTGATCCACGTAAGACCATCCTGAGAAGTCGAAATCATTATGGAAATCGAAACTTGTTTGACCGGACTCGAACCGAGCCAAATCTCGAAACAGCTCAATATTTTCAAGAAACAATTTCATCTGTTGCGTTTCTCCAAGTACTTTCTGACTAATCGAATATCCGACTGAGTCATCGGATGAGCGAGTCGTGTGTCACGCGATATGCTTCGAAGTTCGCCGTTAAGGAAATTCTTGTTATAGATCTGAAAATGCGGCGTCGGTACGCCCCCGTGAGTCTTGCCCGCGAGGTCGAATCGAATTTGCTGAGTCGGAGTTCGAATCGTCACGGAGTTCCTATTTTGATTTTGAATGACCAGATCATTAGCCTGCTCAACTAGAGTGGGGCTGCATGGATTATGCGTCAACAACCCCGACGCGCCGACGAAGTAATTGTGATTGCCTTCGACCGTGAAGTTGAAGACCTCGCCGCTGCCTTCGAATTCGATTCCGAGAAGCGTTGCCCATGTCCCGTTCGCGCGGCGGATCTGATCTCCCGGCTTCAGGTCCTTTGTTTCACGCCATTCGCCGTCATCCCGATTTGTCGCAAGGCTGTCGCGCCACCAATCGGTTCTGACTAAGAACGGATGCTCGGAGGTGACGCCAATCGGTCGTTCTTCGCCGTCGATTTTCAATCGATAAACATCATCTGCCGCTCGCGTGAATTTCTCAGTTACTCGCCGGTACTCGAGCAGCCCGGTGGATTCATTGTAGCTCAGGACGCTGTCGCCCGCGTCAATCGTCTCAATCGGCTTTGTGCCGTCGTCGGTCAGAACTTCGGTTCCGGCCTCGAAACATCTCGCGCACGGTACGGCACCTGTCTCACCTGCGACCGGGCCGGCGAGGGTCGTGAACAGAGCGCTCGCCCGAGAGATGTCCTGGGCAACGAATACCGCGCGTTCCCAGCCGTCGATGTCGTCGCAGAAGATCGCTGCCCCGATTCCCTTGCCGACACGGAACATGTCCACGAACCCGCGTGCGACTCCGAGTGCCGTGATCGGTTGCAGTCGGATACCCTCATTGTAGATCGGGATCGGGGCGTAACCGATGATTGGATCGCCGGCAACCGATTCGACCGCATCGATGGTACCGTCAAGCCCGTCGAGATATTCAAGGACAGTCGCCGGACTTCTCCCGGCCGGTATTCCGTCCCGCCCCAAGTCGATGAGTCCGCTCGGATCAGCTGCTCCCAGCGGCCCGTTGCCGACGTACCCATAAAGATTGACATCGCCGCCCGCGAAGCCGATCGGGTCTTCGGAGATGAATCGGCCGAGGTTCGAATCGTACCAGCGGGCCCGGTAGTAGTGGAGTCCGGTGAAATCATCATACTCGCGGCCGGTAAATCTGTATCTCGTCGCAAGGTTGCCGGTTGCGCTGCCGA
>JAKOSS010000820.1 GCA_029777145.1 Acidobacteriota bacterium
AAAAATCGGAATGACCATCCAGCGACGGAACCAGCACAAACAGAAGCCGAGGAGCCCGACCCCCCAATATTGAATGTAGTAGCTCGTCAGCGGGGTCTCCCAAATGCCAAATAGAAGATACATTGATCCAATCCCCTGCCGCGTGAACGCGGAACTCCGAACTATCTCAAGCTTTCGCAGATCTCGTCGAGCACGGCCGCGCCGGGACAGAGTTCCTCTTCGCTCAACGTGTTGAGCGGCGCGACGCAGGTCTTCAAATAGTCGTGAAGATCCGGGCTCGCTGCTTCCATATAAAGCAATCCGGTCAGGACCTCGCCTTTCGATTTCGCCAACTGGACCGCGTTGATTGCCGAGATGCGGTCGAGCGGATCCCATTCCGTGTCAAGCTTGCGAAGACAGATCTGCGATCCGTCGTGCATCGTTACGATCTGCGCCGAGCCTTCCGCATATTCGGCCGTGATCTCACGCGAGATCGGGACGAAGTCCATCGTCGACGTCATCTCCATGTGATTGCGGACGTAATCGTACGATTTCGTCGAACCGACGTTGTTGTTGAACGTCACGCACGGCGAAATGACGTTCAGAAATGCAAATCCCTGATGCGACATCGCCGCCTTGATCAACGGCACGAGCTGCTCCTTGTCACCCGAGAAACTCTGCGCGACGAAAGTCGCTCCGAGCTCGATCGCGAGGCTCGCGAGATCGATCGATTCGAACGGGTTGATGTGCCCGGACTTGTTGATCGAACCGGCGTCCGCGGTCGCCGAATCCTGCCCTTTCGTCAAGCCGTAACAACCGTTGTTCATGACGATGTACAGCATGTTCAGGTTGCGGCGGATGACGTGCACGAACTGGCCCATCCCGATCGACGCCGTGTCGCCGTCGCCCGAAACGCCAAGATAGATCAAGTCGCGATTCGCAAGGTTTGCGCCGGTCGCGACGGACGGCATGCGGCCGTGGACCGAATTGAATCCGTGCGAATGCTCAAGAAAATAGGCCGGCGTTTTAGACGAACAGCCGATCCCGGACATTTTCGCGACCTTGTGCGGCTCGATGTTCAGTTCGAAGCACGCCTGCGCGACCGCGGCCGAGATCGAATCGTGCCCGCACCCTGCACAGAGCGTCGAGAGCGAGCCTTCGTAATAATCGACCGTGTACCCGAGATCGTTCTTGGGCAGATGCGGATGACGAAATTTGGAACGTACGTAGGACATTGTCAGTGGTCGGTCGTCAGTGGTCCGTGGTCAGTGGCGGGTCGTGTTTAAACAGTACAACATCTGGCCACACCGATCACTGACCACTCTTGATTTCCTTGTAAATAAAATCTGCCGTGATCGGCATGCCGTCGTAATTCAGCACCGAGATCAGCTTGTTCGGGTCGATCCCGAGTTCGATCATCATCAGGCTGCGGAACTGCGCGTCGCGGTTCTGTTCGATCACGAAAACCTTTTCGTGCGAATCGACGAAATCGCGGAACGACTGTCCGAACGGAAACGCTTTCGGGCACATCGTGTCGAGCGCGACGCCGTCGGCGCGGAGCATCTCGACGGCTTCCTCGGCCGCATAGCGCGACGTGCCGAAGAAGATCACGCCGATCCCGGATCCGCCGGGCGAAGACGTAAATTCGGGTTCCGGAACGAGCGTCGCCGCCGTGTCAAATTTCTTCAGCAGGCGCTCCATGTTCCGCTCGTACGCGGCGCTGTCTTCGGTGTACGCGGCGTATTCGTCGCGCGAACTGCCGCGCGTTACAAAACCGCCTTTCGTCGGGTGCGTACCCGGGATCGTGCGGTACGGAATGCCGTCACCGTCGACGTCGAGATAGCGACCCCAACGCGCCGTCGCCGTTTCAAGCTGCTCGCGGGACATGACCTTGCCGCGATCATACTTCCGGTTGTCGTCCCATTTCAGCGGCATCGTGATGTGATCGTTCATTCCGAGATCGAGATCGGTCATGACGATCACGGGTGTTTGCAATCGCTCCGCAAGATCGAACGCCTGCGCGGTCATTTCAAAACATTCGCGCGGTCCGGCAGGGAAGAGAAGAACCTGTTTCGTGTCGCCGTGCGCGGCGTACGCCGCCTCGAGGATGTCCGACTGCTGCGTCCGCGTCGGCATTCCGGTCGACGGTCCGGCGCGCTGCACGTCGATCAAAACGCACGGGATCTCGGCGAAGTACGCGAGACCGAGAAATTCGTTCATCAACGAAAGTCCGGGACCGCTCGTCGCGGTGAACGATCGCGCGCCGTTCCAGTTCGCGCCGATGACCATTCCGATCGCCGCCAACTCGTCCTCGGCCTGCACGATCGCGACGTTCCATTTGCCGCCCTCGCTGCACGC
>JAKOSS010000093.1 GCA_029777145.1 Acidobacteriota bacterium
CCGTACGCGGAATCGCTCGCGATCCTAAGTTCCGGCGGCGCGCCGATGCCGGTCGAACTGATGCGCGCCTTCGAAAATTCGTTCGACGTCCGGATCCTCGAAGGTTACGGACTTTCGGAAACTTCGCCGGTCGCGACCTTCAATCATCCGAGCGTACCGTCGAAACCGGGAACCGTCGGGCAACCGCTGTTCGGCGTCGAGGTTCGCTGCGTCGACGAAAACGACGTCGAGGTCGCACGCGGAGAACGCGGCGAGATCGTGATCCGCGGTCATTGCGTGATGAAGGGCTATTACAAGCGGCCGATCGAGACCGCCGAAGCATTCCGCAACGGGTGGTTCCACACCGGCGACATCGGTACGATGGACGACGAGGGCTTTCTGACGATCGTCGACCGCAAGAAGGAAATGATCCTCCGCGGCGGTTACAACATTTACCCGCGCGAGCTCGAGGAGGTCATCATGTCGCACGAGGCCGTGTCAATGGTCGCCGTCATCGGCATTCCGTGCGATCGGATGGGCGAGGAAGTGAAGGCCTACATCGTGAAGAAACAGGGATTTTCGCTTTCGGAGCTGGAGTTTCTCGAATGGTGCAAGACGCAGTTTGCCGCATACAAGTATCCGCGGCACGTCGAATTTCGAGAAAGTCTCCCGATCGGCGGAACGGGAAAGATCCTGAAGCGTGCGCTAAAGGAAGAGATCGGTTAGTCGTTGGCGGTTAATTGTGTCGTATCTGCGAAGGACCACCAGTAACTAGCCGTCTTGGCGATTAACTATTTACAATCAACAACTTGCGTATCAAAGTATTATTTTTTGGAGCAACGGCCGATGCTGCCGGGACGCGCGAGATCGGGCTCGATCTCAGCGATCCTAAGACGGCTGCCATCGCCGTTGAATCGATCGTCGCCCGGTTTCCCGAACTGGCGAAACACAAATTACTGTTCGCGGTGAACGAAGATTACGTTCCGCCCGAGACTTTGCTTCGCGACGGCGACGAACTGGCGATCTTCACCGCGGTCAGCGGCGGCTAGATATCAATTCTCCACTATCAACTATTCGTTCCGACTATCCAGATGAACCACTCGATCGAACTCACAACCGAACCGCTCGACGTCGGCGCGATTGCTCGAAGGGTCGTTCCGCCGAGCTGCGGCGCGATCGTCACGCTCGACGGCTTTGTCCGTCAGTTCACGAAAGGCCGCGAGACGCAGTACCTCGTGTATGAAGCCTACGAGCCGATGGCCGTCAAGGAAATGACGAAGATCGCCAACGAGGCGCTGGCCGAGTTTCAGATCGAGCATGTCGCGATCGTGCATCGTATCGGACGGCTCGAGATCGGCGAAACGAGCGTCGTGATCGCGGTCGCGTCGCCGCATCGCCGGGCGGCGTTCGAGGCCTGCGAGTGGCTGATCAAAGAACTCAAGCGGCGGGTTCCGATCTGGAAGAAAGAGGTTTACGCCGACGGGGAAGTCTGGATCGAAGGCGACTCGTCAGGCGCTGCCTGAGACCGCAAAAAAAGGAGCGGACAAGATTCGTCCGCTCCCGTTCGATCGAATTGAGTTTCTCCTCAGTTCGCTTTGAAGTCGTTGGGATTGTCTTTCACGATCTGCTCGGCCTTTTTCGACAGATCGTCGGCGTCCTTGATGATGTCGGCAGACTTTTTGTTGAAGTCGCCGACCAGCGTGTCGATCTTCTCAGCGTCGTTCTCGCCCTGAAACGCTTTGACGAATTCGAGGGTCGCCTTTTCATGCTCGCCGCGTTTGGTGATCTCCTGTCCCTTCAATCCAAGATATTCCTTGAATTTGGCGGAAACGCCGAGCTTTGATGCGGCGTCGAACTTGGATCCGGCATCGCTGTATTCCTTTGACGACGTTTCGAGCAGTTTCGTCAATTCATCGATCTTGGACTTGTTCTCGGTCTTGTAGGTTTCGAAATCCTCGACATCCGAGAGTTTGCCGAAGACGGCCTTGATGATGTCGGCGCCTTTGGCCGACGTTTCGTTCGCTTTCTTGATCGAAGCATTTGCGTCATCGACGAGCTTGTTCGCGTCGTTCATCGCGCTGTCGCAGCCGATCCCCAGCAAGACAACCGCCGCGATCATCGAGATAACGGCAGCCTTGTAAATTGATTTCATCGTTTTCTCCTGTTTTTCAGTTTTTCTGTGCCGCGCAACGCGGTCGCCCGCGCGACGGGTAGTTTTTGGATTAACGCATACTAACTTGTAAGCGTTCTTTTCCAAAGTTTCCCTATCGGCTTTTGTCCGACCGGCAAGAAAAAGCCCCGGGCGTTGAGAAGTCCCGGGGCCGGAGGCGCGTCTTTTTGACGGGGGGTGGAAACGCCCTCCGGGTTCGTATCTGCGAAACCGCAGCTCGCCCTCAATTACAAAACGTAATCGGACGAAAAAAGGGGACATGGTTGCTGATTTCGCGCAAGTGGGCTATTGTGTCAACTGTGAAACATATTGCGAATCCCCCGAATCCGTATCTCAAGTACTCGGCCGAATACATCGGCGAAGCGCCGCCGGCAAAACTTGAGATCTTCGAGGAGACGGCGACGCGCAAAGTGATCACGAAGGCGTATTCTTCGGATTTCGGGCATCGCTACACGGTCAACTGCTATCGCGGCTGCATCCACGCGTGTACCTACTGTTTCGCGAGGCAGTATCACGAATATCTCGGTTATGGCGCCGGTACCGATTTCGAGACGAAGATCGTCGTCAAGGTCAATGCGCCCGAGATCCTGCGGCGTGAGATGAGGACCATCAAAAGCGACGTCCATCATCTCGATTTTTCGTTCGCGACCGATCCGTATCTGCCGCTCGAAGCGAGTTACGAACTGACACGCAAATGCCTTCAGGTGTGCGCGCAGTTCAAATTTCCGGTCGCCGTGATCACGAAATCGCCGCTCGTAACGCGCGACATCGATGTGCTGCAATCGCTCAAATGCACGGTATTTTTCTCGATCCCGTTCCTGACAAAGGAGAAATCGAATGCATTCGAACTCTACACGCCGATCCCCGAGGTTCGCTTCGCGGCGATGAAACGACTTCATGAAGCCGGGATCAACGTCGGGATCGCGATCGCGCCGATCATTCCCGGCTACAACGAGGACGACATTCCACAGCTTCTGGAAAAGGCGCGCGATTGCGGCGCGACCCGCGCTTTTATGTCGATGGTTCATTTCGATACCGATTCGATCGAGGACTACTTCGTCAAACGGCTTCACGAAAAGCTCTCGCCTTCAAAGGCCGAAAAGATACTCAAACAGATCAAAAGGGAACGCGGCGGGACGCTGAGACACGGATCGTACGCGGAGCGCGACCGCGGAAAGACGGAAAAATGGGAGGTCGCGCAGAAACTCTTCGACCTTCATTCAAGACGTCTCGGATTCGTCGGGCGGGAAAAAAAAGACCTCCCCGATGCGCCGGCGATTGAAAGCAAGCCGGTGCAGGGAAGGCTCTTCTGAAAAAAGGGGAAAAGGGGAAAAGGGGAAAAGGGGAACAGGGGAAACCGCCTCGCTGATACCCCCGCCCTCTTTGCCGGTCGCTACCCTCCCGGTTCTGACATCCCCCTTTTCAGTTCACTCCGCGTCGATCTCGACCTCGCGAGGTTCGATCGGCGGAAGTTTCGGGACCGTTAGCGTCAGGACGCCGTTCTTTATCACCGCTCTCGCCTTGTCGGCGTCGACGCGGTACGGCAGATCGAATGTACGGAACACCCGGTTCGAGCGCATCTCGGTGTAGAGTTTTTCCTTTTCCGTCGTTGCGGTTTCACCCTTGAGCGTGATCCGTCTCGGCTCGACCGAAACCTTTAGATCGGCGGCCGTAAATCCCGGGACTTCGGCGCAGACCTCGAGCTTGCCGTCGATCTCCTTCATCTCGATCGGAAC
>JAKOSS010000821.1 GCA_029777145.1 Acidobacteriota bacterium
ACCGGAAAGGTTGAAGAGGTGAATGAGGAAAAGACGACCCTCAAGGTCACGGTCACGATCTTTGGACGTTCGACTCCGGTCGAACTCAACTTCCTCGACGTCGAAAAGGTCACGTTCGCGGAAGAAGAATGAACCAATTTTGGATTTTTGATTGCCGATTTTGGATTTCGTTTAATCGAAAATCAAAAATCGAAAATCCAAAATTGAATGAGGACATTTCCGGACGAGTTCCGGAATCGTAAATCGAATAATGGCAAAGAAGATTACTGGTTACATTAAGTTGCAGATTCCCGCCGGCAAGGCGAATCCGGCGCCGCCGATCGGCCCGGCGCTCGGACAGCACGGCGTGAACATCATGGAGTTTTGCAAGGCGTTCAACGCCAAGACGCAAAACGACGACCCCGACATGAAAGTGCCGGTCGTGATCACGGTCTACGCCGACCGATCGTTCACTTTCGAGACCAAAACGCCGCCGGCAGCCGACCTTTTAAGAAAGGCGTCGGGTATCCCGAAGGGTTCGGGCAAGCCGAACCGCGAGAAAGCCGGAACGATCAGCCGCGCGCAGATCGAAGAGATCGCGAAGAAGAAGATGCCGGATCTCAACACGACGAATCTTGAGTCGGCAATGCGCACGATCGAAGGAACGGCGAAGTCGATGGGGCTTACAGTCACCGATTAGTGACTGTTGATATTTGAATTTCGGGAAGACGGAGCGGGTGCGGCATTTTATCCGCGATCCCAAATCCCAATTCCCAAATTGAAAGTGGGAGAAACGCTTGCGCGTTGCGCAAATTCAAGGGCGTTTCGATTGCACCACTCGCTACAATGGCAAAGAAAGGAAAGAAGTACAGAGCGGCTCTGGAAAAAATAGAGCCGAACAGGAAGTATTCGCTCGAAGATGGCATGGCCAAGGTCAAGGAAGTGGCCTTCGCCAAGTTCGACGAAACGGTTGAGTTGACAATGTGGCTTGGCGTCGACCCGCGCAAGGCCGACCAGATGGTTCGCGGAACGGTTGTTCTGCCGAACGGTCTCGGCGGCAAGACGAAGGTCGTCGTGGTTGTCGCTCAGGGCGACAAGATCCGCGAAGCCGAAGAAGCAGGTGCCGATTTTGCGGGTGCCGACGATATCGTCGACCGCATCAAGGGCGGCTGGCTGGACTTCGACGCGCTGATCGCCACCCCCGACATGATGGGCAAAATCGGTGCGCTCGGAAAAGTGCTCGGTCCTCGCGGTCTCATGCCCAATCCCAAAACCGGAACCGTGACGATGGACGTCAAAACCGCGATCGAAGAAACGAAAGCGGGTAAGGTCGAATATCGTGTCGACAAGACGGGTGTTATCCACTCGCCGGTCGGCAAGGTGTCGTTTGACGACGCGAAGCTTCTGGAGAACACGCGGGTTTTGATCAACGCCGTGATGAAGGCCAAGCCGACGACGGCGAAGGGCCGCTATCTGAAGAAGATCAATTTGGCGGCGACGATGAGTCCGGGCGTTTTGCTCGATGAATTGGCGTTTGTTTAGTACGTGAGGAGCGAGGAATAAGGTAATGAAAAGCAGAGAACAGAAACAGAGTGATTTGAACGCCCTCACGACCGAGCTGAGCAATTCCAAATCGGCGATGATCGTCAGCTT
The DNA here is from genome assembly GCA_029777145.1 of Acidobacteriota bacterium. Next base: position 1,633 of record JAKOSS010000821.1, read on the forward strand.
CAACAAGCTGACCGTCGCCAAAGATCAGGAATTCAGAAATCAGCTCCGTGACGCGGGCGCTAAGTATCAGGTCGTCAAGAACACGATCGCGCGGTTGGCGGTCAAAGGGACGCCGTACGAAGAAGCGAGCGAGCACTTCAAAGGCGTGACCGGAATCGCCTGGACCGAAAACGATGCGGTCGTGCTGTCGAAGACGGTATCGAAATTTATTAAGGACAACGCGGATTTCTTCTCGTTCAAGGCGGGCGTTGTCGACGGCAAGGTCGTCGATCTGAAACAGGTCGAAGAGATCGCCAGCTTGCCTTCGAAAGAAGAACTCATCTCGAAATTGCTTTACGTGCTCAACGCCCAGGCGCAGCGCATCGTCACGGTCATCAACGCCGTGCCGCGCGACCTGGCCGTTGTCATCAAGCAGATCGGAGAGAAGAAGGAAGCGTAAGAGTATTTGGGATTCGGGATTTGGGAAATCGGATTTGGTCGATATTCCCTCTCCCGGATCCGAACGGATCGTCGGAAGCGCTCGGAATGAAATCCGAATTCACAAATCCGAGATCCGAAATAGTTCTGGCCTAGACTCAAGGAAAACGAGCGATGCGGTAAGTCAGGCCGCGTTGCGTCGGATGCTCGAACAAAGAGATGCAAACTTTGCTCAAGTGTCCCGTGGGTTCTAACGGCTGACAACCGAACGACCGGCAAGCCTCGGAAACGGACATCCGTCCCTACCGGGCAACGTCGCCTCGTTCACAAAATAAAGAACCCTAAGTGGAGGAAACAGATAAGTTATGGCAGTTACTAAAGATGATGTCGTTGAATTTTTGAAGGGCATGACGCTTCTCGAAGCGTCGGAATTGGTCAAGGAACTCGAAGAAGTTTTCGGTGTGTCGGCTGCAGCGGCGGCGGCTCCGGTAATGGTCGCTTCGGCGGCTGCCGGTGCGGGCGATGGCGGTGCGGCTGAAGCTGAGAAGGATTCGTTCGATGTCGTTCTGACGTCGGCAGGTGCCGGCAAGATCAACGTCATCAAGGTCGTCCGCGAAGTTGTTGCGGGTCTTGGCCTTAAAGAGGCGAAGGATCTCGTCGACGCGGCTCCGAAAGCGATCAAGGAAGGCGTTTCGAAGGACGAGGCCGAAGACATCAAGGCCAAGCTCACGGAAGCCGGTGCTACTGTTGAGATCAAGTAGTTCCCTTCCTGGTGTCAGATCTGCAATGATTTGATGTTGGGGTGGTTACTTGTTAGACTTAACGGGCAGGCGGGCATCGCAAGATGTTCCGCTTGCCTTTAATCGGGTGAAACTCAAAACCGGAGTTTCTGGGTATAAAAAGAGATAACTTCTCGCAAATGGAGAGTTGGTGTCTTTTATCGACACTCTCGGAAAACTAGTCTAGGACACGGAACTGCGTGAAAAAGCGGTCTGGGCAAACTTTGCCTAGGGCCGCATTTGGCGTCTCTTTCGGAAGAATTCTGGGAGTAATTTGCTAAAGGAATCCTACCAACAATAGGCGATTAAATCAACAGCAAATTTCTTCAGCATTTTCAAACAATATGATTGCTAATCCGCTTCAAAACAACGCAAACGGTCTTGGTCGCCGGACAAGCCAAGCGCCGGATCGTGTCGACTTTTCGAAGATCTACACGTCCGCGCGGATCCCGAATCTCATCGAAGTTCAGCGGGAATCCTACAATCGGTTCCTTCAAATGGACCTGATTCCCGAAGAGCGGGAAAACATCGGGCTCCAGTCGGTCTTCAAATCCGTTTTTCCGGTTTCGGATTTTAGAGAAACGGCGACGCTCGAATTCGTCGAGTATCAAATCGGCAACTGGCAGTGCAAGTGCGGCAACCTCGAGGGACTCGAGCATCTCCGCGCGAACTGTAAGAGCTGCGGCTCGAAGATCAAGGTCGATCCGTTCAACCCATCGGAAGTGCTCTGCGGAAACTGCGGCACGTTCAACGCCGTCCGCCCGACGCTTTGTTCGAACTGCGGTGAACCGGTTGGTTTGAAGCACAAGCATGATCAGCAGGAATGTCAGGAACGCGGCATGAGCTACAGCGTTCCGCTGAAGGTCAAGATCCGGCTGACCGTCTACGACAAGGACGCCGAAACAGGCGTTTCGACGATCCGCGACATTAAAGAGGAAGAGGTTTTCTTCGGCGAGATCCCGCTGATGACGGACAACGGCACGTTCATCATCAACGGAACGGAGCGCGTCATCGTCTCGCAGCTCCACCGCAGCCCGGGCGTGTTCTTCAAGGGCGAACGCGACACGTTCCTCGCGAAGGTCATCCCGTACCGCGGATCGTGGGTCGAGTTCGAATACGACCAGAAAGGAATTCTGTACGCACGCCTCGGAAAGCGTAAGATCCTGGCGACGATCTTCCTTCGCGCCCTCGGATTGTGGCTGAATCCGCAGATCGACATGAAGACGATCTCGGACAACATCCTCGAAGAGGTAATCAAGAACTCCGAATTCAACAACTCGGATGTTCTCGGCCTGTTCTACACGACCGACGACGTCACGGTTAAGAAGGGCAAGGTCTTTGTGAAGGTCAAACCCGAAGGCGGTACGAATCTCGAGGGAATGAAGTCCGAAGAGGACATCAAAGCCGATGGCGAAGACGTCGTCCGCGTCGGCAAGAAGATCACGAAAATGGCGATGCGCGAACTGCGCAAACTCGGAACCGAACAGGTCGAGGTCGCCCAGCACGATTTCGAAGGCGCGTTTGCCGTTTCCGACATCGTCAACACCGAAACCGGCGAGGTCGTCGTCGAGGCGAACACCGAGATCACGGCTGCGAAGCTGCAGCAGATCATTGAGGACGGCGTCGAATCGTTCCGCGTGTTCTTCCCGGAAAAGGACGTCATCGGCGGTGTCATTTCGCAGACGCTCAAGAAAGACACGATCAACAAACCGGTTGACGCGCTGCTTGAGATTTATCGCAAGATGCGCCCCGGCGATCCGCCGACCGTCCCGACCGCGTACCGGCTGCTCGAAGGCATGTTCTTCGATGCGCGCCGTTTTGATCTTTCGCGCGTCGGCCGCCTGAAGTTCAACATCAAGATGAACAGGTCGGAGCGTGACAACATCGACAACCCGCTTCTCGAAGCGGCCGATTTCATCGATGTCGTCAAGTACCTTCTTAAGATGAAGCGCGACAGCGACAACTACTTCCAGGATGACATCGATCACTTGGGCAACCGTCGCGTCCGTGCCGTCGGCGAACTTCTCGAGAACCAGTTCCGGATCGGACTTGAGCGCATGGAACGCGCGATCAAGGAAAAGATGTCGATCCAGCAGGACATGTTCACGACAATGCCGCGCGATCTCGTCAACGCCAAGCCGGTGACGGCCGCGGTCCGCGAGTTCTTCGGATCGTCGCAGCTGTCGCAGTTCATGGACCAGACGAATCCGCTGTCCGAAATCACGCACAAGCGCCGTCTTTCGGCACTCGGACCGGGCGGTCTCTCGCGCGAACGCGCCGGGTTCGAGGTTCGTGACGTCCACCCGACGCACTACGGACGCATCTGTCCGATCGAGACGCCTGAAGGTCCGAACATCGGACTCATTTCGTCACTTTCCTGTTTCGCGCGGATCAACGAATTCGGATTCATCGAATCGCCGTACAGAAAGGTCGAGAACGGACGCGTGATCGAGTACGTTCTCGTTCACAACGGCGGCGACACCGAGTTCAAGCCGAATCAGCACGTTCCGCTCGAAGACATCGAGGCGGCGAACAAAAAGCTGAAGGCGAGCCAGCGTCAGGCCGAGTACGAACCGTATCCGTTCTATCTCACGGCGTGGGAAGAGGACAAATGGATCATCGGACAGGCGAACATCGAACTCGATCCGAAGGGCAACATCGTAAACGACCGCGTTTCGGCCCGTTCACGCGGCGGAGAGTTCATCACCATCGATCGTGCCGACATCCAGTACATGGACGTTTCGCCGAAACAGCTCGTTTCGGTCGCCGCGAGCCTGATCCCGTTCCTTGAGAACGACGACGCCAACCGCGCGTTGATGGGATCGAACATGCAGCGCCAGTCGGTGCCGCTCCTGCTTGCCGAAGCTCCGTACGTCGGAACCGGTATGGAAAAGGTCGCCGCGCGCGACTCCGGTGCGGTCGTCATCGCGAAACGCGACGGCGTCGTCGATTACGTCGACTCCGAACGCATCATCGTCAAAGCCGACCACAACGTCGACGGCACGATCTCGCGCGAGGTGACGGCGGACATCTACTCGCTCGTCAAATTCAAACGTTCGAACCAGAACACCTGTATCAACCAGCGCCCGATCGTTCAGGTCGGCGAGCGCGTCCGGAAGGGACAGGTGATCGCCGACGGACCTTGTACCGACAAGGGCGAACTCGCGCTCGGACGCAACGTGCTCGTCGCGTTCATGCCGTGGCGCGGATACAACTTCGAGGACGCGATCCTCGTTTCCGAGAGACTCGTGAAGGAAGACTACTACACGTCGATCCACATCGAGGAACTTGAGATCGAGGCGCGCGACACGAAGCTCGGACCCGAGGAGATCACGCGCGACATCCCGAACATCGGCGAGAACATGCTTCGCGATCTCGACGAATCGGGCATCATCCGCATCGGTGCTCAGGTCAAACCGGGCTCGATCCTCGTCGGAAAGGTGACGCCGAAGGGCGAAACACAGCTGACGGCGGAAGAGAAACTCCTGCGCGCGATCTTCGGTGAGAAGGCCGGCGACGTCAAAGACGCTTCGCTGACCTGCCCGCCGGGAATCGACGGCACGGTCGTTGACGTTCAGGTCTTCACCCGCAAGGGCCAGGAGAAGGACGAGCGTTCGCGTGACATCGAAGGCATGCAGGAAGACGCGCTCCGTCGCGACCTCGAGGACGAGATCCGCATCCTGACGGAACAGCGAGACGCGCGCATCTACGAACTCTTCGACGGACGCACGTTGACGAAGGACCTTTCGGACGGCAATACGATCCTGATCAAGAAGGGCGAGACGCTGACGAAAGAAAAACTTCGCGGTGTCGAACTTCGTCATCTCCGCAAGGCTGACGTTTCGGCCGGAACGATCGACATCGCCTCGGAAATTAAGGAATACGAGCAGCGGACGTCGCGCCAGATCAACATTCTGAGCGACATCTACGAAGAGAAGATCACGAAGCTCAAGCAGGGCGACGAACTTCCGCCGGGAGTTATCAAGCTCGTCAAGGTCTTCGTCGCGATGAAGCGCAAGCTTTCGGTCGGCGACAAGATGGCCGGACGCCACGGTAACAAGGGCGTCATCGCCCGTATCCTTCCGGAAGAGGATATGCCGTATTTGCCGGACGGAACTCCGGTCGATATCGTGCTCAATCCGCTCGGCGTGCCGTCGCGTATGAATGTCGGACAGATCCTCGAGACGCATCTCGGCTGGGCTGCCCGTGTTCTCGGTCTGCATTTCGCGACACCCGTCTTCGACGGCGCGAGTGAAGAAGAGATCAAGAAGTACATCGGCCGGGCGAACGAACGTTACGACGAACTTTCGATCCCGCCGTCGGTCGGACCGTCCGGAAAGACGCGTCTTTACGACGGAATGACCGGTGAACAGTTCGAGCAGAAGGTGACCGTCGGTTACATCTACATGCTCAAACTCTCGCACTTGGTTGACGACAAGATCCACGCGCGCTCGATCGGACCGTACTCGCTCATCACCCAGCAACCGCTCGGTGGTAAGGCGCAGTTCGGCGGACAGCGGTTCGGAGAAATGGAGGTTTGGGCGCTCGAGGCTTACGGCGCGGCGCACATTCTTCAGGAACTCCTGACGTGCAAGTCGGACGACGTCGCGGGACGCTCGAAGATCTATGAAACGATCGTCAAGGGTGATTCGGACTTCCAGCCCGGAATTCCGGAGTCGTTCAACGTTCTCGTCCGTGAACTCCAGTCGCTCTGTCTCGACGTCGAGCTGATCACGGAAGACGAGATCGATCCGGATGCCGCGCTCGAAGGAGTCGGTGAACTTGTGGGTGCTGATTAGTTAGAAGTTTGGAAAGTTTCGGAAGTTGAGGAAGGTTTGGTCGTCGAGTGACCTCCAAACCTCCGGACCTTCCGAAACTTCCTCAACTTCCAAAACTTCCCGAACTTTGGAGAGAAAATGTTTAGATTTCAACAGGATAACAAAACACAGCTAACGCCGAACTTCGAGGCGATCCGGATCTCGCTCGCATCGCCCGAGAAGATCCGCTCTTGGTCGCACGGCGAAGTCACCAAGCCGGAAACGATCAACTACCGCACCTTCAAACCGGAACGCGACGGTTTGTTCTGCGCCCGCATCTTTGGTCCGGTCTCGGACTGGGAATGTCTGTGCGGAAAGTACAAGCGCATGAAGCATCGCGGTGTGATCTGCGACAAGTGCGGTGTCGAGGTCACGCAGTCGAAGGTCCGTCGCGAGCGCCTCGGCCATGTCGAACTTGCATCGCCGTGCTCGCACGTGTGGTTCTTCAAAGGACTGCCGTCGCGTATCGGCCACCTGCTCGACATCACGCTCCGCGACCTTGAGAAGATCCTTTACTTTGAGACCTACATCGTCGTCGATCCGGGTGACGTTCCGGGACTCAAGGAAAAGGAACTTCTGACCGACGAGCGCTATCGCGAACTGGCGCGCGACTATCCGAACCAGTTCGTCGCGAAGATGGGCGCCGAAGCGATCAAGGAACTTCTCGCGACCGTCGAAGTTCAGGAACTCGTGAACGAACTCCGCGTCCGCATGCGCGAGGAAACGTCGCAGCAGAAGAAGCTCAAGTATTCGAAGCGTTTGAAGGTCGCGAACTCGTTCCTGCGTTCGGGCAACAAGCCCGAATGGATGATCCTCGACGTGATCCCGGTGATCCCGCCCGAGCTTCGCCCGTTGGTTCCGCTCGACGGCGGACGCTTCGCGACGTCGGACCTTAACGATCTTTACCGCCGCGTCATTAACCGCAACAACCGGTTGAAGAAGCTCATCGAGCTGCGCGCGCCGGAAGTCATCGTCCGCAACGAAAAACGCATGCTGCAGGAAGCCGTTGACGCGCTGTTCGACAACGGACGCCGCGGACGCGTGCTGCGCGGCGCGAACAATCGCCCGCTGAAATCGCTTTCGGGCACGCTCAAGGGCAAACAGGGCCGCTTCCGTCAGAATCTTCTCGGAAAGCGCGTCGACTACTCGGGACGTTCGGTGATCGTCGTCGGGCCGGAGCTGAAACTACATCAGTGCGGTCTGCCGAAGAAGATGGCGCTCGAGCTGTTCAAGCCGTTCATCTACAACAAGCTCGAACGCGAAGGTCACGCCGCGACCATCAAGCAGGCGCGTGAAATGGTCGAACGGCAGGAGCCGATCGTTTGGGACATCCTCGAAGACGTCATCCGCGAGCATCCGGTGCTGCTCAACCGCGCGCCGACGCTCCACCGTCTCGGTATCCAGGCGTTCGAACCGGTGCTCGTCGAAGGCAAGGCGATCAAGATCCATCCGCTCGTCTGTACCGCGTTTAACGCCGACTTCGACGGCGACCAGATGGCCGTGCACATTCCGCTTTCGGCCGAAGCGCAGATCGAAGCGCGCGTTTTGATGCTCGCGTCGGAGAACCTTCTGTCGCCGGCGTCCGGTCAGCCGATCACGGTTCCGTCGCAGGACATCGTTCTCGGCGGCTACTATCTGACGCTCGGACGCGACGGGATGAAGGGCGAGAACAAGATCTTCAGCTCGGTTGAAGACGTTCTGCTCGCGCTCGACTCAAAGGTCGTCGAAACCCAGTCGAAGATCAAACTCCGCATCAAGGGCGAACTTATCGACCTGACGCAGGAACACAACTCGCAGGACGTCATGCGCGGAACGATCCGCAACGTCGATCGCGTCATTGACACGACCGTCGGCCGCGTGATCTTCAACGATCGCCTGCGCCGCGAAGGCATGCCGTTCATCAACGGAACGCTCAAGAAGAAAGGCCTGCAGTCGCTGGTCAACTTCTGCCATCTGCGTCTCGGACATGATCAGACGGTCAATCTTCTCGACGATCTGAAAACGCTCGGGTTCCTGTACGCGACGAAGGCCGGTATGTCGATCGGCATCGACGACATGGTCACGCCGCCGAACAAGGGCGAGATCATCGAGAAAGCGCGCATGGAAGTCGACAAGCTTCAGAAGCAGTACGAAGAAGCGACGATGACCAACATGGAACGCGAGAACAAGGTGACCGCGATCTGGTCGGAAGTTACCGACCAAGTGGCGAAAGAAATGTTCAAGGCGATGAACGAGCGCGAGAAGAACCGCAACGAGCTCAACCCGATCCTCGTTATGGCCGACTCGGGCGCCCGCGGTTCGGAAGCTCAGATCCGTCAGCTCGCCGGGATGCGCGGCCTTATGGCCAAGCCGTCGGGCGAGATCATCGAAACGCCGATCGTCGCGAACTTCCGCGAAGGCCTGAACGTGTTGCAGTACTTCATCTCGACGCACGGTGCGCGTAAAGGTCTGGCCGATACCGCGCTCAAGACGGCTGACTCGGGTTACCTGACCCGCCGTCTGGTCGACGTCGCGCAGGACGTGATCGTCGCCGAACAGGACTGCGGAACGCTGAAGGGCGTTTGGTCGGAAGCGATCGTCCGCAACGGTGAGGTCGTCGAATCGCTTCGCGACCGTATCGTCGGATGTACCGCGCTCGACGACATCATCGATCCGGTCGACGGAACGGTGATTGTCGAAGCCAATCAGGAGATCAACGAAGACCTCGCCGGACAGGTACAGCTTTCGGGTCTGCAGAAGGTCCGCATCCGCTCGCCGCTGACGTGCGAAGCCCGCCGCGGAATTTGCGTCAAGTGTTACGGACGCAACCTCGCGATGGGACGCACCGTCGAGATCGGCGAAGCGGTCGGCGTCATCGCGGCGCAATCGATCGGCGAACCGGGAACGCAGCTCACGATGAGAACGTTCCACGTCGGCGGTACGGCGCGCCTCGAACAGGAGACGAAGCACATCGCCGCGATGGACGGAACGGTGAAGTATTCGGAAGACATGAAGACGATCACCAACCGTGCCGGCGAGAACATCTCCGTTCGCCGTCAGTCAGATCTTCTTCTGCTCGACGACCGCGGCCGCGAAGTCGCGCGTTACCAGATCGTTTACGGTGCGCACGTTCAGGTCAAGGACGGACAGAAGGTCAAGGAAGACGACATTCTCGCGACGTGGGATCCGTTCACCTTCGCGATTCTGACCGAAGTTTCGGGTACCGTGAAATATCACGACCTGAAGGAAGGAAAGACGGTCGAAGAGGAAGTCGACAAGTTCTCGGGCCAGATCCGTCTGGTCGTCAAGGACTCGGACGAAAAGAACCAGCCGCGGATGGAGATCCGTGACGGCAACAAGGTTCTCAAAACCTACCAGATGCCGATCCGCGCGAACCTGCTCGTCACCGACGGACAGGTCGTCGAGGCGGGAGACATCATCGCCAAGATCCCGCGTGAAACGACCAAGACGAAGGACATCGTCGGCGGTCTGCCGCGCGTCGTCGAGCTCTTCGAAGCTCGCCGTCCGGGTGAAACGGCGGTCATGTCCGAGATCAACGGTACGGTCAAATTCGGTCCGATCGCGAAGGGTAAGCGCAAGCTCATCATCACCGGCGACGACGGTACCGAGCGCGAATACGACATCCCGCGCGGTACGCACATCAACGTGCAGGAAGGCGATCGCGTGAAGGCCGGCGAACCGCTCATGGACGGACCGCTGAACCCGCACGATATCCTTCGCGTCCTTGGTATGGAAGCGCTTCAGACGTATCTGGTCAACGAGATCCAGGAAGTCTATCGTTTGCAGGGCGTGAACATCAACGACAAGCACATCGAGGTGATCGTTCGCCAGATGCTGCGATGGGTCAAGATCAAGGAAGTCGGCGATACGGATTTCCTCCTCGAGGAACAGGTTGATCGTTTCCGTTACGAAGACGAGA
>JAKOSS010000822.1 GCA_029777145.1 Acidobacteriota bacterium
CTTGAAGACGAGCGTCATCCTGCCCGAAGCGCTTTCGGGTTTTCCGTCATAATCCTGCGACTGCTTCCATTTGCAAGACACATACGCGGCCGTCGGACTCAGCACTTCAACGCGGACGCCGGTCGTCTCGAGCGTGACGTTCGTCGTCTTCGAATAAAGGCGCTCGCGGTTCGACTTCATCGTCTCCCAGCCGATCGTCGCAGTACCGTTGTTGTTGAAAAACAGCGTCCGGTCGCTCTTGTCGTACACCGACATGACCTTTTCAACGTCGGAGTTCTTGATGCCTTCGATCAGCGTGTCGAACACGGCGCGGATGTCTTTCGCCGGGTCGGCCTTCGCCTTCTGCGCCGACACCGAAATTCCGAACGTCACTAACAAGAGTGCCAATAAGATCAACTTCTTCATATCTTTAGAACCTCACAATATCGAAGTTTACAATCGGGGGGCCGTGCGCGCAACGAGTTATCTCAGCCCTGACTGATTGGCGCTCAGGAGCGTCCCGTTATTGAAGATCGCCGTCACCAGAGCGCCATACGACGTCCGCCATTCAACAGTTTCGACCGTTAATTTTCCGGATTGCGAGAAATCTAACGAGACTCCCGGTGTTTGAAAGAGCGCACTCGCTTGAGCGCGCGTGATTCCAGGTCTTAGTTTCGCGAAATTCGCGAGCGTCACCTCGCCGCGCGGCCGTGCAACTTCAACCGAATCGGGAGGATAAACCTTCGATCTCGATTTTGACGTCACGATGTACTGCGAAAATATCACAGTGATCAAGCCGCCCCCCGAATCTCTCCATTCGACGGTTTCGATCTTCATTTTCGCATCCTCCGTCGATGAACTTACGCGTCCCGGTCCGCCGAAGATCGCTTCGACGGCCTCATATTTGGTCCCCATTTTTATCGCGTCGAATTGATCCAAACGCAGGTTCGGAACGCTGCCGAGTTCTTCCTCATTCCATTTTTCGAGTCCGAACTGCGACTTCAACGAAAGGCGACCGTTGGTGAATGTTGCGCTGATCGTGTTCAGATCGGTGTTTGTCCAGTTGTATGCCCTAACCGTTTTGGATCTCATTCCTTCCTGTTCGTTTCCGTCGGAACCGATCAGGCCGACGGCCTGCGCGTACGTCATTCCTAATTTCAAGCGGGTGTATTTCTCGATCGAGAGTTGTGCCGGAACCCTCGCGCTCTGCTTGCGCAAAATATCGCCGATCTGTCGGGAAAGTCCGATCTCATCTATGTACGTTGCGCGACCTTTGATGAAATGAACATAGATCTCTGCGTTTCCACGCGTCCAGGTATACATCTGGTCTTCGCCGCTGTAGCTCGCGATCCCCGAAGCGCGAAGCACGCCGGCGAACCCGATGATCTCCGCGACCTGTTCGTACGTCATCCCAATCTTGATCTTCTCAAACTTCTCAAGCGTAAGTTCCACGGGGCCGGACGACGGTTTTTGTTGGGCGAGACTGAAAACCGCGAGTACGGCGATGATGGCAGGCACGGCAAAAAACTTCATTTGGTGCGTTCCTCCTGATTCGGATCCCGTTCGTCCGTTGCGAGGCGGAGACGGATTTGAGTTAGAATGAATGCGCCCGATCGGGCGACCGATTTCAAACCAAGCATATGTCAGAAACGTTCAGATGTCCCGCGTGCTCGGCACCGCTCGAATTCGAAGGAAAGCCGATGCAGAAGTGTAAGTTCTGTGGAGGCAACGTGATCGTTCCGTCCGGAGTGATCCGCGGATCGTCGTCTTTCGGTGCGTCAGGATCGCTCGATTTCGGCGATC
>JAKOSS010000823.1 GCA_029777145.1 Acidobacteriota bacterium
AAGCGAACGACCGCTTGAAGGTATCCTTGATGCCGAAAACGAGTTCCTCCAGGTCCTTTGGCGACATCGCCCAAAGACGTTCTAATTCACCCAACACTCGGGGCGTCATTCCAACCGATCTGGCGGTCGCGGTCTTCGTGTTCAAGGCGAGTATGTTTATCGTCTGGCTGGCGAAGTCAACCTCGCTCCACTTGAGCGTCAGGATCTCGCCGCGGCGAAGCGCCGTATCCAAAGCGACGATCAACACCGGACGCAAATGCGCGCGCTTTCCGCGAATTCCCGCAGTTATTAGTCGTCCTCCACGGGAATATGTTCCGATCTGATCTTCGGCGCACGCGGACAAGAGCCGCGCCTCTTCCTCGTAAGTCAGGACGCGATCGCGACGGTTTTCATCGGCAATGCTGATCAAACCCTTCGTCGAAGCAAACGGCGACCTTGTGAGCCAACCATTGCGGACGGCGTCATTGAGGACCGTCCGCAGGAGCGTCATTTCGCGGTTGACGGAGGCGATGGCTCGCGGACGCTCGATGACCGCTCCGCCCTTCTTGCGGCCCGTGGCGATTGTCACAGGGGTATCAAGCCGATGTTGTTTGTATCGCTCGAGATCGGCCGGACGGATGTCGCTGATCCGGCGGTGGCCGAAGTGATCGACCAGCGTCCGGAGAAGTCCCTCTACGTGCTTGTGCGAGCGCAAGCCCGCGACCTTTCGACCCATATGGTATTTGGGCGGTATCACCTTTCGCGAACCGTAGTCCTCGGCAAGTTCGCGGAACGTCATTCTGGCTCCTTCGATTGCCCGTTCGCCGCTCTCCTCAAAGGTGTTCGCCAGCTCATCTCTTAGTCGTTTCGCGTGGGACTTGTTGTCGGCCTTCTCGGTAAACTGACGCTTTCTTCCGGTCGAGTCGATCCGGACGATCCGGGCGTACCAGTCGAAACCGCCATCCTTTCGAGGCTTCTGCACGATGCCCCATTCGCGTCCCTTGGATTGAGTTCGTTTTACCATTTACTCACACCTTTACTCACACCTTGATTTGATAATTCAAGATTACCTCAGATTTCTTGAGCGAGCAATGTGAATCTGTAAATGAAGTAATAATGGGAGTTACATATACATTATGATGGCTCAAGATGATCTGAGAAAACGGTTGGGCTAAGACTTTTAACCATTGGGTCGAAGGTTCGAGTCCTTCTCGGATCACCAACAATATCAATAACTTAGGGCGTCCACTCGGACGCCCTTTTCTATGAGATTCCCATCAGTGTTCAGTTAGATCTTGCCGATTGGTGCACTCGTAACGGTCGCCGACTGGATCGCCATGAGCGGAAATGAGGGAGCCGTCGTTGGATCACAATATCCGAGTCGGACATTTTCTCGATACGAGGATCAAACGTATCTGGTGTTTGTCGCCGTTCCGCCGCCCGAAGCGCCGTTCGCCGCTCCCTTCTTCGGGATGAGCCACCCGAGAACCGCCCCGACGCCCGATCCGTTGCTCCCGTAGCCGTATTTCTTGACCCGGATCGCATTCGTCCCGGTGCCGGAACCGTTGCCCGAGCCGCCGTTTTGCTCCAGCACGACGACCTCGTTCAACGTCGCACTGTCAACGATCGCGATATGTCCCGCAGCGTTGGACTTGGCGGAATCGAAAACGATGATCGCTCCTTGCGGCGGCACCAACTTCGGTTTGAACGCGATCCTGTTGACGACGTTGTCCTTGAGCATCGAGTCCGTAAACTTGAAGACGTTCTTCGCGTAGCCCGTCGAGTGTCCGACCGATCCGGGCGTCAATTTCCAGCCCTCTTTCGACCAAAGCTTCACGAGGTCGACGCACTGGTAACCGTGAACCCCATCGTAGTCGTATTTCTTGCCTGCGTATTTTTGTTTGAATGCAGCGTAGTCCATCGGTTTCCTACTTCAGCGACGCAAGCTCCAACTCTATTCCAAGCGACGAGAAAAGCCCGGGATTCTGCTTGCCTCCGGTTTCCGCCCTCACCTTCGAACTTACAAACGCGAACAGTTCGGCCGCGGTCACCGTCCGGTCCCGGTTCGTGTCCGCCGCGCCCTTGAGTCCCTCAAGCAGCGCCCAGGTGAAGACGCCGTGGCCGCCGCCCCAGCGCGTTCCCTCGCGCGAGGTTTCGCTGACGCCGGAAGATGTAAAGATCGCCCGGCCAGGCGACGAAAACAGTCGTCCGGCAGCCGCGCTGACGTCGTTGCGCACCTCGACCGGTCGTTCCAAGATTCGCTCGGCGGTGCCGTCATCGAGACTCCTGCCTTCCTTCGATGTCGCCTTGAACGGCACGACTTTGCGTCCGCTGACGCCGCCGCTATGGCACGTGTCCAGGAGAAATAGGGCGCGACGAGAACGCATTCGAGTTTCGATGATCTGCTTTAGTTCGGTCATCCCGAATCCCGTCCGTTTGAGATCGCCGACCTTCGAATCGTGAACCAGATAATACAGATTCGACGGATCGAACGGGTCGGGTGTCCCGTGGC
>JAKOSS010000824.1 GCA_029777145.1 Acidobacteriota bacterium
GGGAAACGACAAGTGTCGGCACACTGAAATACATGCTGATCGCCGAAATCATCGTTTATACCGCAATGACGTACGCCGTGCTCGGACTCGTCTTCGCACTGTGGTTCGTGACGTTCGCCATCGGCCGATTCGATCCGGCGGCGCGCGGGACCGGATATTTCTTCCGGTTTCTGATCGTTTTCGGAACGATCGTTTTCTGGCCGATGCTCGCGGTCCGCATTATCAAGGGCAAGAAGGAGACAAACGAATGAGACGCGCGCATCGTCGCCGACATTTTCTGATCTGGGTAATTCTTGCGGTCGCGTTGCCGATATTGCTCGCAGCGGCGTTCTCGATGCGTCATTCCGAGCCGGTGAACGGATCCGTTCCGACGGTGACAAGATGAGCGAAAAGTACGCGGCGATCAGTTGGAACCGGCAGAAGAAGATCTACGACGCGATCCTCATCGCGGCCGTTTTGGCGTACATCGGCGCGTTCATCGGGATCGGGAACATCATCGCACCGAACGCCACGATCGAGACGCTGATCATCCGCGGATTCGGAACATGCGCGATCATTTTGCTGCATATCGTGCTCATCGTCGGCCCGCTATGCCGCCTGTCCCCGCGGTTCTTGCCGTTGTTGTACAACCGGCGGCATCTCGGCGTAACGACTTTTCTTGTCGGCGCGGTCCACGGGATTTTTTCGATCATCCAGTTTCACGCGCTCGGTGTCATCAATCCGTTTGTCAGCGTGCTCGTCAGCAACACCCGGTTCGGCAGCGTTCCTGATTTCCCTTTCCAGCAGCTCGGACTGGCGGCGCTGTTGATCCTCTTCGTGATGGCCGCGACGAGCCACGATTTTTGGCTCAAGAACCTTTCGCCGGAGATTTGGAAGACGCTGCACATGCTGGTTTACGTCGCCTATGGATTGCTCGTTGCGCATGTCGCGTTGGGAGTCTTGCAGGCGGAACGATCCGTCATTCTCGGGCTCGCGCTGTCGGTCGGCGTCGCGATCGTTGTCGGATTGCACATCGCGGCGGCGTTGAAGGAAAGACGAACGGATCAGGAATCAATGGTGACGGACGGATTCGTCGAAGCATGCCGCGTCGACGAGATCCCCGAAAACCGCGCCGCGATCAGAACGATCGGCAGCGAGCGCGTTGCGATCTTCAAATACGACGGCAAGGTATCGGCGATCTCTAACGTCTGCCGTCACCAGGCGGGTCCGCTCGGCGAGGGAAAGATCGTTGACGGCTGCATCACCTGCCCGTGGCATGGTTTTCAGTATTTGCCGGAGACCGGAGCGTCGCCGCCTCCGTTCACCGAAAAG
Source organism: Acidobacteriota bacterium (assembly GCA_029777145.1). The sequence continues at coordinate 1,312 of JAKOSS010000824.1, forward strand.
GTCGAAACGTACGACGTGAAGATCGTCGATGGAACGGTTTTCGTCGGCGTCACGCCGCACACACCGGGAACGCGCGTCGAACCGGCGCGGGTTTAAGAACGGAAAGGGAGAAAAGGTGAACGGGAGAAAGGGGGAATAGGGCGAGAGGGGGAGTGGGAGAGTGGGGGAGTGGGAGAAGGGGAGAAGGGGAGAAAGGGAGAAACGGTGAATCGGAGAAAGCCTCTCCCGCTCTCTAGTTCACCCCGTCTCCCTCTCACTGGTTCCCCGCTCTCCCATTCGCCCATTCGCCCCTTCGCCCACTCGGAAAACATATGCACAATGAGGATTTCTACGTCGGATATTTACCGAAAATGCCGCGATCGATCGCGAAGGCAGTGCGCGTCGCGGTTGTCGTGTTTCTCGCCGTCGCCGCGCTGCTCGTCGGCGCATTCTGGATCGGCCAGAAACCGTTCGCCAAGTCGGTCTTCGAGTTCGGAAACGTCCGTCATTTCGAGGGCACGATCCAATCCGGCGCGGTTCCGTTTCTGTTGGTCGAGAAAGAAGAAAAGAACAACGGCATTCCGACGTTCGAGCGCCTCCCGCTCGTCGCCGAAGGCAAGCACGGCGCGGACGTCGAGATCTACGACGGCCGGCGTGTCACGCTCGACGGGACGCTGATCTACCGCGATGACTTCCGGATGATCGAGGTCGCCGATGGCTCGGTCAAAACGGTGGCGATGGGCGACGCCGATCTCGGCTCGACGCAATCGCTCGGCGAATTCACGCTCCGCGGCGAGATCGTCGACTCGA
>JAKOSS010000825.1 GCA_029777145.1 Acidobacteriota bacterium
ATTTTTGTGTTTCATATTTCTTGTGCCTACATACCACTGCGACGATATCCGGCAGCCCTCGCAAGAGCCATACGGTTGTCGTAAAGGTTCGCTCTCGTACTATCGGTTAGCCTCATTTTTCTGGGCTCCGTCGTTCCAACCAAACGGACGGAATGTTCGACGTTCGAAATTTGGCGAAAATTACCAGACCCGATGATCGCCGCACGATCGGTTGCCGCAAGACTCTCATTGTACCTTTTGACTTCCGACAATTCTGTTACCGACCATGAAGCCCCCATTCCTACGCCGACCGTTGCGACATCAGCCGAAAAATCACTTCCACCAGCGGAGAATTCGACGACCGGCAATCCAAGTTTCATTGAACTAAGTGCTGACTCGAGCGCCCATCTTCGCTCCTCCAATACCGGAGAACCGGGTCGTGCGATTTGCATCGACTTCACAACCTCAATGTTCTTCTCTATTTGTGTTTTCGCTGCCTGAAAATCAACTCCTTCTCTATATGCCGATTCGAAAATTTTGTTGCCCTCAGCGCCGAGGAACGCAGTTTCTTCGTTCGTCAAGAACAATTCGGTAAAATTCCCAACCTCGGTACGCTCGTTCGGAGTCCCAATGGCAGTTGTAAATCTACTGTACCTTTCAACAGGGTCGGCTACCTGCTTCTTTACATCGTTCGGAAGCTCCGTTGTTGATGGTGGCGTTTGCGGAGGAGTGGGCTCTTGTCCTTTGATTTCCCGAAAAGCAGGATCTTTGTGACCATCAACGTCGTCGAACGGGATCTCACCACCCGGCACGATCCCCGCACACCAACCGCCGCATGCTCCCGTTGTACTTGAAATCAACCCCAACGGATCCGAGAACTTGTACGGGGAGTTCAGAACATAAGTGTAACGGTTGAAGGTCTGCGGGTTCCTGACGTTCGCCGAGGCCGTCAGCGGATCGACCGAGGTGTAGCGCCCGTGCTTCGGGTTGTAGTATCTCGCCTGGGCGAAATCGAGTCCCGATTCGTCGTCCTTTTCGTAGCCGGTATAGCCTTTCCGCGTCTCGGGAACCTCGTCGTAACCGACTCCCGTTCCCCGCTTGTTGAATTCGACCTCTTCGCCGAACGCCATCCAGTCGGTGCGTTTGATGACCTCGCCGTTCTGGTTCGTCACCACCCGGGGGCTTCCCAAGTGGTCCTGAGTCAAATAGCTTACCTGCGGCGTCGGGGCCGGATCGTTCCCCGTCAGGGCCGTGTACTCCGCCACAAGCGTTCCTCCTCCATCATAAACGAACACGGTCGTCTCGGTCGATGAAATTTTCTTCACGCGGCGGCCGTCGCCGTCATATTTATAGACGGCGTCGGGCGTCTCGGAGTTGTTCGCCGCGAGAAACAGTTTCGTCTGATGGTTCTCGGCGTCGTAGACGAACCGGCGGTTTTCGGCATCGACGGTGAGGTTGCCGGCGGCGTCGTAGGTGTGCCCGGCGAGACGGTTGGTCGAGGTGCTCGCCGAAGGGTTCGTGACCGTGTTGGAGACCGAGATCGTCGTCGTGTTCGCGGCGTCGAACGTCCGGTTCCCGTACCGGTCGTAGTTGAACGTCTGTTTCCAGTTGGTCGTCGTTCCGATCTTCTCTTCCGCCGATTTCAGGCGATTGAGATCGTCGTAGGTGTAGGTCTGCTCGTAGGCCTCCGAAAGTCCGGCGAAGGTGATCTTCTGGCTCCGCAGGCTGCCGTTGTTCTGCACCGGTCCTTCGGCGACCTCAATCCGAAATCCAAAATCCCAAATCCAAAATGCGATGATTCCCATTTGCCGTTCCCGAGTCTCAGTTGGAACTGCACCCGGTCGCTGCCGCTCCCGGTTCTGACTCGGCTTCCGGCCACCGACCACCGACCACCGACCACTGCAACAAAAAACGACCGACCACGCTGAACGTGATCCGTCGTTGATCCTGCCGGCCCGGAGCCGGGTACGCATTTGCCGGTCGCTGCTGCTCCGGTTCTGACATCGCTCCCGACTCGCGACTCCAGACCATACCTCGATTCGCTGATCGGCGCACGGACGATTCTCGAACAAAAAAGGCGCCCGATAATTCAGGGCGCCCGTGAACAACATCTCAGGAGGAGGACTTAGTTCTCTTTCTTCGGTTCGGGTGTCGGGTTCTGCTTGCGCTGCTGGCGCATCTGCTGCCGCTCTTCACGCCTCTGCTTCATCTCGGCCTTGCGGGCGTCGAGCTGCGCGCGCTGTTCCGCGGTCAGGACATTGAGTACCTGCTGGTGCGTCAACTCAGCGTTCGCTTTCATCTGCGTTCTGAAGGCATCAAGCTTCTGCTGCTGATCGGCAGTGATCGTGCCGTCGCGCTTGGCCATCATGATCGTCTTCATTTCTTCGCGGTTGACATTGTGCGACGCGCGGTTGGTTTCCATGATCGTTTTGATCTGGGCCTTCTGTTCGTCGGTCAGATTGAGACCGCGGAATCCCATCATCATCATTCCGCCGCGACGCCCGCCGCGCATTCCTTTGCCGAACCCGCGTTTGCCGAATTCGCCCTTGCGCATTTTGCGTTCCTGCTTCGGAGTCGGAGTCGGATTGTCGGTCTTGGTGGTTTCCTGCGCGGAAACGAAGCTTGAAAAAGCGATGATTGCAGTGCCGGCCGTCAGGGCCGAAATGATCTTGCGTTTGAATGTCATTGTTTTACCTCTGGTCATTGAATTTCGTTCGGCGTATGTCGCCTGTCACGACATAAGACGCGTTTCGGAGGCAAAAGGTCGGAGCTTTTTTCCGCCTAAATGTAAAGATTTGCAAACTATGGCATCCCCGAGAGGCAGCGATTTCGACGACCGCGTCCGGCATCCGGACCGACCAAGCGGGGAATCCGCCCGCGAATTCCCGCAGATTAACGCGAATCACCCGCGGCCCGTCGCAGGGCGCTCGAGATCATCACCCGCTTGGTCTCCGACGGTGGACGGAAATCATGGAAAGCCGCCGATCCTGCGACGTTCGGGTGACTGCCGAAAATTCGCGCTGATTCGCGGGCCGAGGCTGTTAATGCGTTATCCGGGTTTAACTTTTGCATTTCTAAACGGTAAAATGCGGAATTTGAGAGTGGGCCAAATCTAATCGAATGAGATTTTTATCCGAAATCAACTCGCCGGCAGATCTGCGTCAATTACGGGTCGAAGACCTGCAGGAGGTCGCGGATGAGGTGCGCCAGTTCATCATCGACACATGTTCGCGGGTCGGCGGACATACCGGCGCAAGTCTCGGCGCGGTCGAATTGGCGGTTGCGATGCACTACGTTTTCGACACGCCGAACGACCGATTGGTTTGGGACGTCGGACATCAGGCCTACGCGCACAAGATCCTGACCGGTCGCCGCGACCGTCTGCACACGATCAAGCAGTACGAAGGACTTTCCGGATTTCTGCGCCGCGACGAATCGGAATACGACACCTTCGGCGCGGGACACGCGTCGACGTCGATCTCGGCGGCGCTCGGAATGGCGATCGCCCGCGACAAAAAGAACGAGGACTTTCATGTCTGCGCGCTCATCGGCGACTCGTCGCTCGCCGGCGGCATGGCGATGGAAGCGATCAACCAGGCCGGACACCTGAAATCGCGATTGATCGTCCTGCTCAACGACAACGAGATGTCGATCGCGCCGGCTGTCGGCGCACTTTCGCGGTATCTCAACCGGATCAAGGGCGCGCAAAGTTATCAGCATCTCAAAGAGGAGATCGGCGACGCGCTCGAATCCGTCCCCGGATTCGGACACAGCCTCCGGCGCGCGGCCAAGAGCTTCAAGGACGCGATCGCGGCGGCGGTTCTGCCGGGCGCGCTCGTCAACGAGCTCGGCTTCAAGTACATCGGATACGTCGACGGCCACAACGTCCCGCAGCTCGTGCGCGCGCTCGAAGAGGCGAAGAAGGTCGACGACGGCCCGGTCATCGTCCATGCGCTGACCACGAAAGGCAAGGGATTTCCGAACCCCGAGAAGAATTACTACGCCTATCACGCGACCGGCCCGTTCGATCCGAAGACCGGACTGCCGTACAAATCGAACAAGGTTTCGCCGCCGACGTACACCGAGGTTTTCGGCAACACGCTGTGCGAACTTATGGGCCGCGACGAATCGATCGTCGCACTGACCGCCGCGATGCCCGACGGAACCGGCATCGACAAGCCGCTCGAGCAATATCCCGAACGGTCGTTCGACGTCGGCATCGCCGAACAGCACGCCGTCACCTTTTGCGCCGGAATGGCGTGCGAGGGGATGAAGCCCGTCGCGGCGATCTATTCGACGTTCCTCCAGCGCGCCTTCGATCAGGTCATCCACGACGTCTGTCTGCAGGACCTGAACGTGACGATCGGCATGGACCGCGCGGGGATTGTCGGAGCCGACGGCCCGACGCACCACGGATTGCTCGACATTTCGTATCTCCGCGGCTATCCGAACATCATCCTCTGCGCGCCCAAGGACGAACGCGAGCTCCGCGACATGCTGCTGACGTCGATCGAACATCCGGGCGCGGCGGCGATCCGCTATCCGCGCGGCAACGGATTCGGAGTCGATATCTCCGCGCCGCCCGAAAAACTGGAGATCGGACGCGCCGAAGTTCTGCGCGAAGGCAACGGCGAGGCCGCGATCATCGCGTACGGATCGATGGTCTATCCTTCGATGGACGCCGCCGAGCGGCTCGCGAAGGACGGGATCGACGCCACGGTCGTGAACGCCCGCTGGGTCAAACCGCTCGATACCGAGATGATTTGTAAACTCGCCGAATCGAACCGCGTATTAGTCACGGTCGAGGAAGCGTATCTCGCCGGCGGATTCGGATCGGCGGTCATGGAACTTCTAGAAGAGCGCGGACTGCTCGGAAACGTCAAACTCGTCCGCATGGGTGTTCCGGACCGGATCATCACCCATGGCGATCCGAAGCTATTGCTCGCCAAATACGGGCTTGACGCCGACGGCATCTACAGCCGGACGCGCGAACTCGTCGAAGCGCTCGAAAATCGCGGCCAGGCCCGCAAGACGTTGAAGATCGTCAAGTAAGGATTGATTCGAAGCATACAACTTTCATCATGAAACGAAACATCATTTTTGCATCTCTGCTGTCTCTCGGACTGCTCGCCTTTGCGGCCTGCGATTCGGGCGGAAACAAACCGGCCAATAAACCGGCGAACAAACCGGTGGCCCAAAACACGATCAACCCGTCGGCGCCGACCGGAGCCCAGCCGCCGAACATGTTGGGCAATCCGAACGCGACCGTCACGATCGAGGAATTCGCCGATTACCAGTGCCCGACCTGCGCGCAGATCCACGGGGTGATGAAGGAGGTCCAGGCGGCCTACGGATCGCGGATCAAGTTCATCTTCCGCAGTTTTCCGTTGACGCAGATCCACCGAAACGCATTCGACGCCGCCGTCGCAGCGGAATCTGCCGGCCGGCAGGGCAAGTATTGGGATATGCAGAATCTGCTTTTCCAGAATCAGAACGCTTGGTCGAATTCGGCCGATCCGCGGCCTGTTTTCGAAGGCTACGCCGGAACGCTCGGAATCGACGTCGAACGGTTCAAGGCCGATATGGCCGGAATGGAGACGAAAGAACGCGTCCAGCGCGATCTCGACCGCGGCCGCGCGCTCAACATCAACTCGACGCCGACGATCTTCATCAATGGCATGTCGGTGCCGTTCGAACAGATGAAGCTCGAATCGTTCCGCCAGATCATCGACGCCGAACTGGCAAAGAATCCGCCGCCGCAACAAACGGTCGCACCGACCGCCGAATCGTCAAGCCCGTCGAACGCCAACACGGCGAAACCGATAGGTTGCGGCACGATAGCCGCGCACGGGAGCACCCGTCGCGTCTTCGAGGCGCTGCTTCGCCTCGCTCGTCTCGGCGCGAAAGACTTCCCGCGTCTGCGTATACACGGTGCGATGCGTGAGCCCGTGACAGGCCACTTCATGGCCGGCGGCATGGATC
>JAKOSS010000826.1 GCA_029777145.1 Acidobacteriota bacterium
AGACCGAATTCGGCTTTCTCCGAAACTTAAGAAACTACCGTAACTTTTCGCTGATCGGCGACGATTGCGCGGTGCTCCCGAAAGACCCGGAAAACGACCTCGTTGTCACCGTCGACATGCTCGTCGAGGACGTCGATTTTCGACTCCGGTGGGCAACTCCCGAGCAAATCGGACACAAGGCGCTCGCGGTTTCACTTTCTGACGTCGCCGCGATGGGCGGCGTTCCGAAATGGTCGCTTCTTTCGATCGCCGTCCCGGAATCGCTTTGGAACAGCGACTTCCCGAACCGTTTCTACGACGGCTACTGCGCCCTTGCGGAACGCTTCGGTGTCGAAGTCGCCGGCGGCGATATTTCGCGATCGCCCGACAAGTTCGTCGTCGATTCGTTTGTCGGCGGCGAGGTCGGGCGCGGACGCGCGATCCTGCGATCCGGAGCGCGCGCCGGCGATCTCATCTGCGTCAGCGGTTCGCTCGGTGGAGCGTCCGCCGGACTCGCCGCACTCGAACGCGGGGAGAGCGCTGAATTCACGGCGCGGCTGCTAACGCCCGAACCCCGTGTCGAACTCGGACGGCGGCTGTTCGAATCCGGACTCGTCACCGCGATGATCGATCTCAGCGACGGCCTTTCGGGCGATCTCAAACATATTTGCGATATGAGCGGCGTCGGCGCGTCGATCGAACTCGGATCGATCCCGGTCGATCCGGTCGTCGAGCGCGTTTTCTCGGAAAAGAAGGATCGCCTGAAGTGCGTTCTCGACGGCGGCGAAGACTTCGAACTTCTTTTTTCAGTATCTCCCGACTTCCCCTTCGCGGCTTTCAGGAACGATGTTTCCGTCATCGGCATTGTCACCGCAAATCAAGAAATCATGGAACTTACGGACGGTATTCGGACGATTCCCCTGAATCCGGATTCGTTCAGGCATTTCTGAACTTCTGATTTCCGCCGCAAAATATTTCCTTGACAGCCTGAATCGGCCCGTGCTTCAATCTTCGTTCGCTTCAAAGAGGCGATAAAAGGATCGAGGTAAGAAAATGCTGATGAACCGATATCACATCAACGACGAACGGAGCGCTGGCGGCTATGTGCCGGAACGCGCCGAATCGTCGGATCGTGCGTTCAGATGCGCATTTTCCGCAAGCAGCGGACTCGATAAATTGGATTGAAATTGCGGGAGCGGCTTGCGTTGCCCGCTCCCGGAAAATTAAGAAAGCGTTCGGAAACGCGATCGGGAGCGGCAGCTTGAGTTCTCCAGCATGGGAAACAGGCTGCCGTTCTCTTTTTGTTTAGGAACGGTGCCGACAGGATGCGCGTTGATTTGCCGCGGATTACACGAATCACGCGAATCAGGAATGCAGACGCAACGTCTGAAGAAAGCCGGTAAGAAAAGATTCGCGACCGTAATTCGTGGCAAGAGATACTTCGCGATCCTGATATTGCATCAGAAGGATTGGTTATGACTTTCAACAAACTCAACGTTTCGGGCGCAAAGGCCGACATCCTCTCGTGGGTAAGTCACGGGTTGTCGCTCGAAGAGGAGAACATGCTCCGCAACGTCTCACGTCTTCCGTGCCTCTTCAAGCACGTGGCGCTGATGCCCGACGCGCATCTCGGAATCGGATCGATGGTCGGTTCGGTCGTCGCGACGCGCGACGCGGTCATCCCGGCGACGGTCGGGGTCGATATCGGATGCGGAATGATGGCGGTGAAGACGCCGTTCAAGAGCGGAATTCTCGACGGCAAAATGGCCGCATTCCGACATGAGATCGAACGCGCGATCCCGGTCGGCTTCAATCAGCACAAGGAATCTGACTGGCACGGCTCGCGATGGGACGGGTGGGAAGGATTCGATGACCTTCATCCGCTGGTTCAGGACCGCAAGAAAAAGGCGATGCTCCAGATGGGATCGCTCGGCGGCGGCAATCACTTCATCGAGGTCTGTCTCGACACCGAGAACCGCGTCTGGCTGATGCTCCATTCGGGCTCGCGAAACATCGGAAAGGAACTTGCGGAGCGGCACATCGCGACGGCGAAGACGCTGCACCGTCTTAACGAGCTTCCGGACCCGAATCTCGCGTACTTCATCCGCGGAACGAAGGAGTTTCAGGATTACTGGAACGATCTCGAGTGGGCGCAGGGCTACGCGATGATGAACCGCCGGGTAATGATGAAGCGGCTGCTGAAATCGTTCAACCGGATGTTCAACAAGGAGAAGGACTTCCGTCCGGAGATAGAGGTCAACTGCCATCATAATTACGTGGCACTCGAGGAACATTTCGGCGAAAAGGTTTTCGTTACCCGAAAGGGCGCGATCAACGCCGAATCCGGCCGTCACGGCATCATTCCGGGTTCGATGGGCGCGAAATCGTTTATCGTGCGCGGTCTCGGAAATCCGCAGTCATACAGCTCCTGCTCGCACGGCGCGGGCCGCAAAATGTCGCGGACGGCCGCGAAAAAGCGGTTCTCGCGGGACGACCTCGAGCGCATGACGCGCGGGATCGAATGCCGCAAGGACGCGGGCGTGATCGACGAGATCCCGGGCGCGTACAAGGACATCGAAAAGGTAATGCGCGACCAGTCGGACCTTGTCGAGATCGTCGCGGAACTCAAGCAGGTGATCTGCGTCAAAGGATGAGACGATTTTTGATTTTTGATTTTTGATTTTTGATTTTTGATCTTGGATATTGGATCGCGAGCGTCCGATTCATTGGATCAAACTCTGATCTTGAGTCTCAAATCAATCTTGAATCTTGAACTTTGAATCCGGAATCCGAAATCGACCAACGGTCGCAGGAATCCTGGAATTGAAAAGCCGGGCCCGAAAAAGGCCCGGATCGTACGAGTTTTGGCTTTTCGATTCTTTAGTTACTGAACGCAGACGCGGTATGCGCTCATGTACGGGCTGGTCGGCGTGAACGTCGCTATGCCGTCGAAGCAGTTGCCGTTGGCGACGAAGCCGTTGAACGTTGCGCCGCTGTAGCCGTCGCTGATGTTGAACTGCAGTTCCTCATTCGTCGGCTGGCTCCACGTTCCGAAGTAGCCCGGTGCCGGCGGGACGATCGTTCCGCCCTGCGCCAGTTGCATCGCGAACGAACTGATCGAGCCGGGGAACAGTTCGCATTCGTAGTAGGACGTCAGATTCCGGCCCGTACAATGCGACACGACGACGTCGGCCGAGGTCAGCGGTAACGACTGGTGAGTCACGCTCGGCGCGACCGACAAAAAGTTGTTGTTCGCGTTCTGCTCGTTCTGTGACGACGTTGTCGCCGTCGCGAGAAGGTTAAGCGGCTGTGTCGTCACGGGATATTCAAAATTGAACGAAACCTGGCGAAGGTTGTTGCTGTTCGAAGATCCGATGTTTCCGAGCGAACAGACTAGTTTGTTCGAACTGATCGAGCAATTGTTCGGAAACGCGGTCACTTTGCCCATGATGTATTGGCCGGGACTGGTGTTTGTGAGCGGGAACGTAATCGTCAACACGACGTTCTGCGCGGTTTGATTGCCGATGTTTTTGACGCGGGCGGTGTACTGATACGTCGAGTTCACAAGGACCGACGACGGTGCAACCCACGGTTGGACGGCGAGGTTCGGACGCGGCGCGGCGCTTGCCGTAACCGCCAGAGCAGCGGTTGCAATCGCGACCGCAAACAAGATGTTCAAGTGTATTTTGACTTTCATTCTATCCTCCAATTTGGTCTAAGGCATGTGCCTTGAGTCGAAGAACGGAGGCGTCGAAAATTTCTTGCAACGTTTTTGAGAAATTTCGTAACTAGCGGTTTCTCGAACGTTTGCGGGAGACCTTCAAAAAGTTCCCGTGCGATGAGGCGCCGGACTGTGATCGCGAAACTGATCGGAGCTGAAGAAATCGATGCGATTCACTCCGTGCAAACGGGCATCTAAGCCTTTGATGGAGAGCGGGCGTGAAACAAAAATTTCATGTGCAATTTTCGGGAAATCGAGTAATATAGTGGCAACGAAACGGGGCCACACAAGATATTGCGTTTTTCCAATAGTAAACAGTTGATATCAGGCAAAAAAGAATCTAACGGGAGGTGATTCCATTGATAACCGGGAGAGTTCTACTCCTAAATTTCTCTTATGAACCGCTGGGCACGATCGGTGTCGCGCGAGCGGTCTGCATGTGGTTTTCCGGCAAATTGTCGGTCGAAGAGCACGACGGCGATAATCTCCTTCATTCCCCGTCGACGACGATTCCGGTGCCGTCAGTGGTACGCCTCCGGAATTACGTCCACGTCAAGCGCCGCCGCCAGGAGACGACGATGAAGCGTGCGCGGATCTACATCCGCGACCGTTACCGTTGCCAGTATTGCGGCGAGCACAAACAGGCGAGGGATCTGACGCTCGATCACATCCTTCCGCGCGCGCAAGGCGGCGAGAGCACGCCCCACAACCTCGTTTCCGCGTGCGTCAAATGCAACCAGCGCAAGGGTAACCGCACGCCCGAGCAGGCGAGAATGCCGCTCCTGACGTCGCAGAAACTGCTCCGTCTCGGGCTCGACCACGTCCTGCTTTGTCACTATGCGGAATCGCGTCCGGAATGGAGAAAATATCTCTTCATGGACGAGGAATCGGCCGAATTGCGACTGATGGCAGCATAATCATTTCGGATTTGGGATTTGGGATTTGGGATTGGCGTTCAGCCGGGTTCCGAATCTCGAATCCGGCCCGCATCGTTAGCGATACTCAAATCCGCAATCCCAAATCCGCAATCCCAAATCGCACGTGGATCTATACGAAAACAACTGGCTCTACGATCTTGTTCATCACGACAAAGCCGGCGAGGCGCAGATCGAGTTCTACCGGCGGCAGATTGAGCGTTTCGGTGAACCGGTTCTCGAACTCGGCTGCGGGTCGGGAAACTATCTCGTCGCACTTTCGCAAAATCTGCAGAGCATTTCGGGACTCGATCTTTCGGAAGAGATGCTCGAAGCGGCGGAACGCAAGGCGGACGCCGAGGGCGTCTCGACGGATCTTCATGTCGGCGATATGCGAAGTTTCGAGATCGATCAGAAGTTCAAATTGATCTTTATCGCCGGCAATTCATTTCAGCACTTGCTGACTCTCGACGACGTCCGGTCATGCCTCGATTCCGTTCGCCGTCATCTTTTCCCGTACGGCCGTCTGATCATCGAGATCTTCAACCCGTCGCTTCCCCTTCTCTGCCGTCCCTCGGACAAACGCCACTTCATCGGCGAATACCGGACGGATCAGGGCTGGGTCGTAGTTACGGAAAACGTGCTTTATGACGCCGCGACGCAGATCAACCATATCGACTGGCATTACAAGAACCAGTACATGAAGGAAGAGCAGACCGTGTCGTTCAAGATGCGGCAGTTCTTCCCGCAGGAATTCGACGCTCTGCTGGCGTCGAACGGATTCCAGATCGAAGTGAAGTACGGCGATTTCGACGAATCAAGTTTTGAATCGCGATCGCCGAAACAGATCGTCGTGGTCGCTCCCGCCTGACCGCGCTGGACGCACCGTCCCAAAACCTGCTAATCTTTGATTTCCGGGCCGAAAGCAATTTCGGTCCGGTTTTATTTTTGGTCAACAACCGCGAGGCGGGTCGGGCAACCGATCCGCCCGATTTTTTTGACCGCGGATCACACGAAGAACGCGGATATAACATAAAGAAGATCCGCGCGAGTCCGCGTCGATCAGCGACGCAAACCGATTCTTATGAAATACAAAAGTGAAAAAGAGATCATCGACATGATCGAAAGATTCGAAACCGCGAGGATCGCGCGTGACGACTGGCATCACGCCGAACATTTGATCGTCGCGTGCCGTTACGCGATCGACCTTGAACCGGCTGAAGCCATCGACCGAATGCGTTCGGCACTGTTCCGGCTGCTCGTCGCGTTCGGCGTACCGACCGGAACGGATTCTCCGTACCACGAGACACTGACCGTATTCTGGCTGAACGCCGTCCGAGATTTCCGCGAGGCCAATTCCGAACTCGGTTTCTTCGACCTTTGCACGGCAGTAACGGAAAGATTCGACAAGGACTATCCGCTTCGGTTTTACTCGCGCGAACGGCTTAACTCCGACGAAGCGCGGTGCTCATACGTGACGCCCGATCTCGCCGGATGTCCTTAACATTCCCCGACCATTCGTTTACATTGTTTATTCGCGTTTGAAGCGACGAATCGGGCGATCTTTTCGCGATTCTTCGAGTCATTCGCGGGCAAGTATATGAACAAGTTGAGAATTGCCATTTTCGGCGGGTCGGGATACGGCGGCAGTGAACTGCTGCGGATCCTGCTTGCGCATCCGAACGCTGAGATCGTGTTGGTCACCGCGAACGAACAGGCGGGCAAGCCCGTCGCGTCCGTCAACAAGAACCTCGCCGGAATCTGCGACCTCGATTTCTCACCGGCGCCGGACGATCTCGGCTCGCTCGACTGCGACGTCGCGTTCTTTGCCCTGCCGCACGGGCAGGCGCTGAAGCTCGCGCCGCAATTGAAACGCAGTGTGAAGATCGTTGATCTTTCGGGCGATTTCCGCATCGACGACAAGGCCGTTTTCGAGAAGTTCTACAAGCTCGAGCACACCGCAGACGAGTTGCAATCGGAGTTTGTTTACGGATTGACGGAGACGAACCGAGAGCCGATCAAAGGGGCGAGCTACATCGCAAATCCCGGGTGTTTCGCAACCGCGACTATCCTCGCCCTCGCGCCGCTCGTCCATTCAGGGATAACGAACGGACGGTTCGTCGTCGACGCCAAGACGGGCTCTTCGGGCTCGGGCGCCAAGGCAGCCGCCAACACGCATCATCCGCAGCGCATGAACTCGTTCTACGCCTACAAGCCGTTCATGCACCAGCATGTTCCGGAGATCGAACAGCACCTGCGTTCACTTGGAACTCTCTCAGACGATTTCGTGTTCATGACGCACTCGCTTCCCGTCTCGCGCGGGATCTTCGCCTCGTGCTACGCCGAAGCGAACGACGAGATCACGGGCGAAGAAGTCCGTCGCATCTTCGACGATTTCTACGCGGACGCGCCGTTCGTGCGGATGGTTGAAGGTTCGCCCGACATCAACTGGGTAAAAACGACGAACTTCTGCGACATCGCCGTTCACGCGCGCGGCCGCCGCATTGCGGTCTTTTCGGCGATCGACAATCTCGTGAAAGGCGCCGCCGGCCAGGCCGTCCAGAATATGAATCTCATGTTCGGGCTCGAGGAAACGACCGGATTGCGTTTGATCGGAACAAACCCGTAGCCATGTGGGAATTGGGATTTCGGATTTGGGAATGTTTGGAGTTCCGCCTTCAGGCGGCCCCATCCATTTGCGATTTGCGATTTGCGATCGATCCGTGAACCGCCGTTCGCTTCAGCCAACCAGTCATCTGCAGCATCTGCCCCGCTCTTCGCGCTTTTTCGCGTGATTCGCGGGCAAACTTTCCCTGTCCGTTTAACAATCCCGACGGCAACTTCTAAAATAAACCTCTTATGGACGAACCAAACGGACATGACGGCCTGACCGACGCGACGCGGATGATGCTCAAGGACCTGAGCAAGTCGATGCTGCGCCTTCACAAGACGCTGCTCGACGCGGCCAAGGTCGATTACGAGGCCGAGCACGGACGCATTCAGAGCGTCAATCACTATTTCCAGCTCGTCATCGACAACGAGCATTTCGCGTGGCTCCGGAAGATCTCGGCTCTGATCGCGCTGATCGACGAGGCGGTCTCGATCCGCCGTCCATCGACCGAATCGGAAGCGCTCGGATTGTTTGACGAGGCGCGCATCCTCCTCAATTTCGAGGACGCGGACGAAGAGTTCAACAACAAGTTCCAAACGGCACTCGCGCGGAAC
>JAKOSS010000827.1 GCA_029777145.1 Acidobacteriota bacterium
CCCTCCCGACGCTCCGAAAACTTTCAATAAGCGGACTTCGCAACTCCTGGACCACTGATTCGGGCGGTCGGATCGTCGGATCGCCGGGAATACTGCGTGACGGGACGGCGTTCGGGCTGTTTGAATCGGGAGACGCCTGGGTCCTGCGTCACTTTTCGGGAGAGTCGGGGCTTTCGCGCGAGATCCAGCGCTTTTCGAAGGCGGAATTCCCTGACGCGGCGGTTCTCGACGACGATCTCGTCCTGGTCACGACCGCCGCGGGCGCCGTCGTTGGCATCTCGCCGCTCACGGGTTCGCGGATCTGGCTGGTCGAGCGGCGCGGGATCTCGGCTTCCGACGCCGTGGCGGCGGGCAACGAACGGGTCGTACTGAGATCCGCGGACGGGTTCGTCGTCGTCCGGCGCGGCGACGGTGCGGTCGAGGGGGTCCTGCCGGCGGCGGATTTCGGGCGCGTGTTCGGTGGCGACGACGAGGCGGGGATCTTCGCCCTCGCCCGAAACGGCGAGTTCGTGCTTGCCGATCCTGAAAACGGCGGCGCCCGGTGGCGCTTTCGGACAGGCGGAGCGGTCACGGGAGCGGTCGGATTCGGGGCGTCGGTGATCTTCGGATCGACGGACAACTTCGTTTACCGTCTCAACCTGCGGCGCGGTACGCTCGATTGGAAATCGCGCACCAGCGACCGCGTGCTCGATCCGCCGGTCGTCTCGGACGAGTACTTTTTCGTTCCGAACCGGCTTCGCATGACGGTCGAGATCCACTCGGTGAGGACCGGAAGACTCGTGAATTCCCTTCCCGTCGACGACGGAATGCGGATAATTTCGGTCGCGCCCGGCGCCGACGGCAGCGTCGTGATCGTCACCCCGGCGACCGTCTATTCGTTCGCCAAGACGTGTCCCCAATGAAAAACGGCGACCGGAACATCAGTTCCCGACGCCGTTTTGTAAGACTACGAATAAAACCTAGTGTGATTGCGAGTATTCCTGGATCATCGCATACATTTCGTCTTTAACCGCTAACTTCTTCTTTTTCAGGACCGACTCCTCAAGGATCTCCTCGTCGCTCGGATACGTCAGTTCCGCGATCTCCGTCAATCTAGTCTCATAATTGTGATGTTTCTGGGCGAGATCGCGAAAGTTCTGATTGTCCTTTAGAAGTTCTTCTTTTACGGTTTCCAACGTTGCAGTGTCCATGGCGGTTGTTCCTCACTTGATGTAGTTTCATTTCAGCGGCGGAGAGCGGGAGAACTCGTCGTGAAACTAGTCGAATATTAGTATATGTTCGGACCTCAATCAAGCATTCATCAGGCCGAGCGCCATCTGGACCGCATCGTCCGGCGGGTTGCTGTAGAATGCGCGCCGCAGGCCGGTCTGCCGGAAGCCGAGTTGTTCGTAAAAGCGCCGCGCGTCGAGGTTCGCGCTTCGCACTTCAAGCTCGACGAAATCGAGGGTTCCGGCAATTTTCGCGGCGTCGACGGCGGCCCGGAACAAGGCTTCGCCGATTCCCTGGCGGCGCGCAAAATGGGCGACGGCAAGGTTGTAGATCTCCAGGTTCGTTATTGAGTCCGGGGAATAGCCGGGGTGATTTGATATCGTTATCAGACGCGCGATAACGAAGCCAACGATCGTCGTTTCCCGCGCGGCGACGAGCGCGACGGATTCGTCACGTTCCGTCTCCGACACGTAATCATCGAGCGGCCATGGACTCAATCCCGTCCCGATTTCGAGAGATTTGACGGCCGGCGCGTCGTTCGCTTCCATTCTTCTGATGACGAAGCTCCCACGGTCGCTCATTCGGGCTCCAGAAGACAGGCCGCCGGCCCGCACGCAACGAACCGCACGCCCGGCGCGGCCCCCGAATTCGCGAGACGCGCCGCCAGGTCCGGGCTGACCAGCCATTCCCTTCCCGATCCCGCCGCCGTCGTGATCCATTCTTCGAGCGGGCGGGTGACCGGGACTCCTTCCTCGAGAGACACGACGGATCCCGCTCCGGCGTACGCCGCTTCGATCGCGCGCCGCGCCGCGAACAGCGAGCATTCCACGCATTCGATCCCGAGGGCGTCGGCGAGCCCGCGCGCGAACGCCAGCCCGACGCGCAGACCGGTCAGACTGCCGGGGCCGTTGCTGACCACGATCCGCGAGATCTCGCCGCGCGCCGTTCTTGCCCGCGCCAATGCTTCCGCGACGATCGCGGCGATCCCCGACGATGCCGCCTGCCCCGATTCGGCGACCGCGAACGCGGCAAGTTGACCGCCGCGAAAGACGGCCGCGCTGGCAGCGGACTGCGACGTATCGATGGTCAGTGATATTTCCGTCAATCTTCCTCCCGTCCGGCTTTCACAAGACGCTTGAGCGCCGGCCAGACGCGCTTGTAGGACGGACTGATCCGCCTGAACAGATTCATGATCTGGATGCCGGCGCGCGGCCGCCCGTCGATCTCCGCCTCCATCTCGATCGTCGATTGAATCGGGTTCGGGGGCAGCCGTTTTCCGAGTTGGATGAGCAGTTCGCGCGGAGTGTTGAGAACGAAATGTAGCGGCACGAGCCGCCTCCCCGAAGCCCATTCGCGTTCGAGCGCCCGGATGACCCATCCGGGAACCGTCCCGAAGGTGCCCGAAAACGGCACGAAAGACAGATCCGTGTCGTCCAGATAGCGGTCGGCGAGCGCTACCGCGACCTCGATCCAGCGCCGGCGCGTAGCCGTCAGCGGCGCGAAGCAGAGTTCCCAGTCGAAGGTCTCGCGGTGTTTCGTCAGCAGAAATCCGAGGTCTCGCAGCCGGTCGCGATACGCCCCGCCGTCATTCAGCCAATGGACCGACAGGACGCGCAGGTGGTCCTCGGGACACAATACGCGGATCTTCTCGCCTTCGCATTGCAGTTCGACCGACCGCCCGTAAAGCCGGTCCCAACTTTCCGAATCGAGATGCCGCAATTCGCGGTGGAGATCGGCACGGCCAAGCCTGTGACGGTCGCAAATTTCTTCCGCCCGACCATATTCGTCGGCCGCGAAAGCGAGATCGATGTCCCCGAGCGAGCGCGTCCACGGCTCGGGATAGTACTGCGCCGCCGCCCAACCCTTGATGAGTATCGGGTGCAGGCCGGCCTCGCTGAACACACGCCAGGTCTCGGCCAGTTCGCGCTCGGACACTTTGTGCCGCAGGATCCCGAATTTGGCGCTGTCGTCGAGTTTCGAATCGTGGTCGATCGAAATCATGAGTGCTCCCGTTCAACCATGCCGACGATCCAGTCGGCTGTTTCCGCCGCCTCGCCGCGGATCCCCGAGTATGTTCCGCGTTCAGAGAGCCGCGTCGCGAACTCAAGGGTCTCACGCGGAAACTCGCGGATCGCGGGCGGGTAGAAAAGACTGTCCAGAAGACGGAAGGCACCTGTTCCTGCGGCGTCGGCCGCGGGCTCCCAAACGGCACCGGCTTCGTAGCGTGCTGAAACGACGAGGCTTATCGGGACAACCTCATCCGCGGCGGCGGATCCGAACTCCTCGGGTTCACGGAACAACCTGTCGCCGCCGGCCCGGACGGCGAGCGGAGCGGCGTTCGGATAAAGATTTCCGAGGGGATCAACGATCGCGCAGTCGTCCGTGTAAAGCTTCGCACCGCGTTTTAGGAGCTCGCCGACGAGCGTCGTTTTTCCGGCTCGGGTCGGCCCCGTGACGAGCACCCCGCGGTCACCGAAAGCGACGGCGCCGGCATGCATGAAAAAGAGTCGCGGGACCGCGGCGACGGCGATCGCGAACTGGAACTTGGTTTCAAGCCCTTTGCTCGTTCCCGCGTCGAGAACATCGAAGGTATGGACCGTTTCAAAGTTGCGCGAATCGAAAAAGAGCCCGTTCGACTCCGCATCAGCGCGCGTGACCAGTGTCAGCC
>JAKOSS010000828.1 GCA_029777145.1 Acidobacteriota bacterium
ACATCATCGGCGTCGAGCTTGAATTCCGCGCGGATCGCCTCCGGATCGGACGCAAGATCGTCCCGCAGCCCCGAGATCGAATGCGTGAAGAACCCGCGCTCGGCCTCGGCCACGACGAATCCCGGCTCATGCCTCAGCCGTGTCACAAATCCTGACCAGCGCCAGTAATCGCGGATCCAGAAAAAGCCGGCAACGACCAAAACGACGAGCAACGCGGCCGCAAGCACATTGAACGGCGTCAGCAACTTCGACTTTGACGCAGCGGCCTCACCGAGCTGCATCCGCAAACATCGTTCGAGGATCGGCCGTGCCGGCTCGAAGACGGCGGGATCGCCGCGAAAATTCTCCAATTCGGCATCGAAATCTAGTTCGACCTCCTCGATCGCTTCGACCAAAGTTTCGCGCAGAGCGAGTGGTGCATTGCCACGGATCACCGCCGCCAGGATCGCGTCGGGTCCGTACTCGATCCAAACCGAAAGATCGCGAACCTTGAGCGAGTCGAGAGTTGCGTCTTCCGACTCTTTGAATGAATCGTGGACGAAGTCCTGGATCGCGGTAAGCATCGCCGAGACCATGTCGCCGTCCTCGGCCGCCGACGGATCGACCGAAACATGCTGGAGCATCACGCCGGTCTCCTTGTGAATGAGAAAGACCTGTTCGACGCGGTAAAGCAGCGTGTGCAACAGAACGACTTCGGCAAACGGCTTGCCGGTCCGCATCGCCTCGACCCGCCACTTGACGCCTTCCGGCGAAAAACTGTGATCGAGCGTCTGGTTCAACGACTGAACCATCTGGCCGAGCGCTTCGGCAATCGCCTTGCGGACGGCCGGGCCGATGATCGGGAAGATCGCCTCGGCGAGGATCCGCGGATTGCGAAGCGCCGACTGGCGGATGTTCTCCTCGACGATCGGAAGCGTCGCCGCCGCCAGCGATTGGTCGCGGCGCGCACTCTTTCGGATCGCCGACGGAAGAATCTCGCTGACCGATTCCGACTCAACGAGAATTCGCCTCAGATCGGCAAGCCCGGCGTCGCCGTCTTCCGCTTCCGCTGGCTTCTGCTGCGTCTCGGTCAACTCCTCCGACACGGGATTGTCGGTCTCAAAGGGCATTTCAGATCGGATTCGGAACGCGCGACGCGAACTTGATCGCCGCCGTCCCGCGCCTTACCCGGCAAGCACGGAATCAATCCGCGTCGGGCATCTTGAAATCGTTCGTCAACCGCATCGCCATTTCGGTGAAAAGTTCCGCCAGCGCCGTCCGGTCGGCCTTGTCATCGCGGATCTCCGAAGACTCGCGCTGGAGTGCCGAAAGCATGTCATTGTGACGCTTGTGGATCTCGTCCGAGAGATCCTTCGACTGCGCAAGGATCTGCTGGCGAAGATCGCTTTCGGACTTCGCGGCCTGCTCATCGATCGCGGTGACCTTTTTCTCGAACGCGTGCGATACGTCTTTCATGCCGTCCGACAACGACTTCACGGCATCCGTCCGCGCATTCTGCTCGCCCATCAGGCGGTCGGCAAGCGATTTCAGCTCGCCTTTCATGTAATTCTCGAGCGCGTCCAGTTTCTTGCGAACCTCGTCGCGCATGTCGCTGATCTCCGCCGACATCTTTTCTTCCATCCGCGAAAAGCGGCGTTCGAAATCGCGTGACTGCGATCCGAAGAGAATGTCGCGGATCTTGTCGATGTTACCGTCGTCGGCGCCGTCAGCGCCTGATGTCTTCTTCTGGGGTTTCATAAATCAAATCCAACTCGCGCTTCAACTGCCTGAAATGGCCGTCGAGCCGCGAGACCATATCCGAGACGCTTCCGCCCGATGCGGCGGCGATCTCAAGTTCGGCGCAAAGATCGCGCATCGATCCGACACCGACGTTTGCACTGCTTCCTTTCAACGAATGCGCGCGACGCTTCACGTCGGACAGGTCGCCACGGTCGGCTGCCGACTGAATACTCGAGATCTCACCTGCAGTGAACCCTAAGTAAGTTTTATAGATCTCGGATATGAAGTTCGTCTCGCCGCGCGACTCGATCGTCAGAAAGCTTTCCAAGACTTCAGGGGTAACGTATTTGGACAATGAATGTTGAATTACTTTCGGACGCAAGTCAAGACTTGCGGGTTCGGGCGGATTCGCGAAGTGTCGTTCGAAAATAGTGGCTAAACCGTCTCTGGTCAACGGTTTGCATAGAAAATCGTCCATTCCGGCGGCGAGGCAGCGATCGCGTTCGGAGTCGGCCGTATGTGCCGTCAACGCGATGATCTTTGCTCGGCGGTTCGGTCCGCCGGATTCACGGATCTTCCGGGCGGCCGCGAATCCGTCAAGTTCCGGCATCTGACAATCCATGAAGATGAGATCAAAATTCTTCACGTGGGCGATCTCGACCGCCTTCGCGCCGTTCTCGGCCGAAGTCACCTTACAGCCCATCTGTTTGAGAAGCGCCGCGATGACCTCGGAGCTGATCTCATTGTCCTCGGCGAGGAGCACCCTGAATTTTCCGGGCGGACTTTCCGAAACGTGAAGGCTTTCGATCGGATCTTCGGCCGCCGCGGCGCGTTCGAGCGGGACGCGGAACCAGAATCTCGATCCCTCTCCGACTTTGCTTTCAAATCCGATGGCGCCGTTCATCAGGCCGATCAGTTCGCGTGAGATCGCAAGACCAAGACCGGTTCCGCCGAACCTGCGGGTCGTCGACGCGTCGCCTTGGGTAAACGGTTGAAACAACAGCGACCCTTGCGTCTCGTTGATCCCGATCCCGGTGTCGGCGACCTCGAAGACGATCTCCGACTCGCCGAAAGCGCGCACTGAAACCGCGACTGATCCCTCGACCGTGAATTTGACGGCGTTGCTGACGAGATTTCCGAGCACCTGCCGCAAGCGACCGGAATCGCCGCGAAAACTCGTCGCCAGATCCGGGTCAAGCTCGCTCGATAGACGAAGTCCTTTGGCTTCGGCCGCTGAACGGTGGACCGAGACGGTTTCGTCGAGCAGGTCCGCGAGATCGAAGACAACCGGACTCAATCGCAACTTGCCGGCCTCGATCTTCGAAAAATCGAGGATGTCGTTGACGATCTCGAGCAGCGACCCGATGCTGCGCTTGAGCAGATCGACGTAATTCGCCTGTTCGGCGCTGAGTTCCGTGTCGGAAAGGAGGTTCGCGGTTCCGACGATCCCGCTCAGCGGTGTCCGGATCTCGTGACTCACGTTCGCGAGGAACGCGGCCTTTGTCCGGGCCGCCTCGAGCGCCGCGTCGCGGGCATCGGCAATCGCGCGCTCGACTTCCCGTCTCTGCGTCGCATCGCGAAACGTGACGATCGTTCCGGCGACGCGCGGGCCGTCGAAGATCGGCTGGCACGCATATTCGACCTGGATCACGTTTCCGCCCGACCGCATGAAAACACCGTCGGGGACATGGGACGCCGCGCCTTCTGAGATCGCAAACTGGATGGGACAGACCGCCAGTTCGCTTTCGGAAGCGGTCTTGTCCTGGCCGAAAAACACGAGATCGTACGGCCGACCGAGAAGATCGTCAGCCGCCGCGTCAAGCATCGCGCAGGCCGCGGAATTGATGAACGTAACGCGCCTCGACGCCTCAACGATCGCCACCCCTTCGAGCAGCGAATCAAACAATGATCCGAGCGCCTCTCCGCGCGTCGAAAGCAATTTTTCGAGAGCCGGTTCCATGGTTACGTGCTTTTACGATAACGATTCGACCGGTGCTTGTAAACAAAAAACGCGGAGCGAATTGAATCGCCCCGCGTGTCGAAATCGCTCAGCCCCGAAGGGTCCTGACGGGACTGAGCTCCTGCGGACCCTATGGGCTACCCCCGTCCCCATATTGCCGCATTCCGTTGAAATGCGGACCTAAAACGCAGCCCGCGCAAAAAACTGGATTGATGCCAAAAACTTCCCGAATCCGAAGTTGACAACGGCGCCTTGTCCTCAAATTTCTCTGCCCCCAAAAAAAATCTCGGTCGCGGGCGCCGGTTGTCGCGAATATACGATTCAATCGGCGTACCAAAAATTCAGAAGATTGCGCATGCCGGCTAATTACTGCAGATGATGGACTTACGGGAGGACGTTTAAGTTTGTGAATGCGCCGGGCGGCGAAATACATGACAACATGTCAGACAATTCGACACGCTGCCTGACAGAATGTCATGTTTCGGATTCATATTCGGCGAGTTTCCGGTAAAGCGTGCGTGACGTGATTCCAAGGATCACGGCCGCCCGTTCACGATGTCCGCCGGTCGATTCGAGGACATTGAGGATATGCCGGCGTTCGAGTTCGGCCAGCGTCGGCGGCGGAGTCGCCGTTCGAGATTCGGTGACGTCCGGCTCAAAGTTCGAGATGTGCAGATCCTCGATGCAATCGATGACGTCGTCGTGGGTCAGTGCCGCCGAGCGCTCAAGCACGTTGCGGAGTTCGCGGATGTTCCCCGGCCACTGATGCTCCATGATCTGCCGTTTCGCGTTTGGCGAGAATGTCAGGCGGGGTCGGTTGAAACGGATCCGGAGACGCTCGACAAAGGAATCAACGAGCGCCGGAATGTCTTCGCGGCGTTCGCGGAGTGGCGGCAAGCGGAACGAGACGACGTTGAGACGGTAGTAAAGGTCCATGCGGAACCTGCTTTCCCGAACCTCGGACTCAAGGTCCTTGTTCGTGGCCGCGATGACGCGCACCGACGCGCGCCGGTCGCGGTTCGATCCGACCGGTCGAAATGCCCCGTTTTCAAGGAAATGCAGGAGCTTGACCTGCATCACGAGCGGCATTTCGCCGATTTCATCGAGAAAAAGCGTCGATTCGTCGGCAGCCTCGATGATCCCCGTTTTCGCCGCCGTCGCACCGGTGAACGATCCTTTCTCGTGACCGAAGAACTCGGATTCGAAAAGATGTTCCGGCAGCGCGCCGCAATTGATCGAGACGAGCGGATGATCGGCCCGCGGGCTAAGCGCGTGGATCCAACGCGCCATGACATCCTTCCCGGTGCCGGACTCGCCGGTGATGAGGATCGTCGTATCGAGCTTCGCGACGGTTTCGGCCTGTCCGAGAATGACGTTCATCACGGTGCTCGCGTGGACCGGTTTGACCGTGTAGCCCTCGTTCTGGCGTCGGACGGCGACGCGA
>JAKOSS010000829.1 GCA_029777145.1 Acidobacteriota bacterium
ACGCCAAGCCGGTCGATCGGGGTCGGGCGCGGGCGGTTGACGCCGATCGTTTCGACCAGATATTCGCGCCCTGTGTTAAAGAACCTGATCTTCGTGCCCTTTTTGATCGCGCCGTCGATGACCCGGAAAAGAACGATGACGCCGCGGTACGAGTCGTACCAACTGTCAAAGATCAGCGCCTTGAACGGCGCGTTCGGGTCACCTTTCGGCGCCGGGATCTTGCGGACTATCTGCTCGAGGATGTCGTCGACGCCGACACCGGTTTTCGCGCTTGCGAGGACCGCGTCGCTCGCGTCGAGCCCGATGATGTTCTCGATCTGTTCCTTGATGCGGTCCGGTTCGGCGCTGGGAAGATCGATCTTGTTCAGGACCGGCAGCAATTCGAGGTCATTGTCGATCGCGAGATATGTGTTCGCGAGCGTCTGTGCTTCGACGCCCTGCGAGGCATCGACGATCAGCAGCGCTCCCTCGCACGCGCTGAGCGATCGCGAAACCTCGTATGAAAAGTCGACGTGGCCGGGCGTGTCGATGAGGTTCAGAACGTACGGTTTTCCGTCGCGCGCTTTGTAATCGAGCCGAACGGCGTGAGCTTTGATCGTGATCCCGCGCTCGCGTTCGAGATCCATATCGTCGAGGAGCTGATCCTCCATGTCGCGCTCGGAGACGGCGCCGGTGAGCTGCAAAATACGATCCG
This sequence comes from Acidobacteriota bacterium, assembly GCA_029777145.1. Next base: position 695 of record JAKOSS010000829.1, read on the forward strand.
CGAGCGTCGACTTTCCATGGTCGATGTGCGCGATGATCGAGAAATTTCTGATGTTTTCCGGGTTCATAGCCATACAGCGGCGTCCGCCGCCGCAAATTCGAACTTTTAAGATAACAAAACGCCGCAGAATCCGCACGAACGAACCGTGCGGCGCATACGTTTGTTATTCGCGACCCGACTGCGCTAATCTGTGATGACTAAATCATGGTCGAGTTGTTGGCATTACTGACGATCGGTTCGACGGCCGGAGTTCTCGGACTCGGCTTCTTCATCGGGTTGCGTCATGCGACCGAAGGGGATCATTTGGCGGCTGTCTCGACGATCGTGGCGGAGCGCAAGAGTCTCTGGAGTTCCGCGCTCGTCGGCGGGCTCTGGGGAGTCGGACATACGATCTCATTGCTGGCCGCGGGAATCGTCGTGCTGATGCTCGATTTTGAGATCAGCGAGCGGATGGAACGCTCACTTGAATTTGCCGTCGGGATCATGTTGTTTCTGCTCGGCGGGAACGTCATCCGCAAGCTGCTGACCGGCGGGACGCTTCATTTTCATACGCATGGGCACGGCGCGCGCGAACATGCTCATCCGCACGTCCACGAAAAGAAGACGGCCGACGCGACCAACACGCACCACGGACTCGGCTTCAGTCCACGTTCGATTCTCATCGGGATGGTCCACGGACTCGCCGGAAGCGCGGCGTTGATGCTGATGGTCGTTCCGACGATCGAGTCGAAAACACTCGGTCTTCTGTACATCATCGTTTTCGGGGTCGGATCGATCGGCGGAATGATGATCATGAGCTTTCTCGTCGGCTTGCCGTTCCACCTCACGGCGTCGAGATTCAATCGGCTCAACGGCATTCTTCAAGGCTCCGCCGGCGTCGTCGGGATCGTTTTCGGACTAATGATCATGTACGAGAAAGGAATCACCGAGGGACTCCTTTTCTGAACGATTTCCCCGCAAAATATCAGAATCGCTTAATTAAAATTCAGGAAGTTTGATCGCCAAAAATTTCGGCGTTCTTGCGCCGGGGTCTATAATAATGTTGGGCGTGAGTTATTTCCCCGCGTTCTGCGCTTCGGTCGGACGCATCTTTTCTGGCCTTTCATTCTAAATTCCTTGCACGGAGGTATGGACAATGATTACCTCAGCAAACAAATCGAAAATCAGCATCGCCTTCAGGATCTTTCTGTTCGTCGCGATCTTTCTGATCGCGGTTCCGGTAATGGCCCAGAAGAACCGCCAGCCGGACAACAAGCCGTCATGGCAGGGCTATCACGAAATAACGATCGGCGCGACCGCCGATCAGGTTCGCGAGAAACTCGGCAAACCCAAGACGGAAGACAACGAAGGATTGTTCTACACCATCTCGGAAACCGAGACCGTACAGTTCCTGCTTGATTCGGAGGGCAAGGTGCGGGCCATTTCCGCGATCTTCAGCGCCGAGAATCCGACGTCGCCGACCTTTGCCGATGTGTTCGGCAAGTTCATGCCGGCCGACGCCCGCGAGGACGGTTCGATCTACAAGATGGTGAGATACGAGGATCTGGGTTACTGGATCTCGTACAATCGGATGGCCGGCGATAAAGCGATGGTCATCGTGTTGATGCAAAAATTCTGAGTCTTTTTTGAACTCAGGCCATGTTGCCCGGAGACGGCGCAATCCGAATATCAATCGGCGATTTCCGCCGATGAAGTGAGGATTTGCGCCGTTTCGTATTTCGATTATTCAAGATTCAAAATTCAAGATTCAAGTCTTGAGTATTGAATGATGAATCTTGAATTTTGGATTTAAGGGTCTATTTAACCTCGAGCTCATACGGCAATAGGAGCATTGCCTGACCCTGCTTCATCTGGTCGAGCATCGCCGCGTAGCGGAACGAGCGGCGGATGTCCTCGGGTAGCGACTTAACCAACGCTGCCTGCGCGCGCTGTTCCTCGGTCATCGTGTTCTCCTCGCCGCCGCCGAAGATCGTTTCGAAGAACGGCCGCGGCGTCGGAAATGCCACACGGCGAACGTCTTTGTCGGCCGGGAGATTCGCCAACTGCTTGGCGATCTCGATCGCCTTTTCCAAGCCGCCGATCTCATCGACCAATCCGTTCTCTTTCGCCTGCGTCCCGGTCCAGACGCGGCCCTGCCCGAGCGTGTTCACGTCTTCGTCCGACTTGTTGCGGCCTTTCGCGACCTTCGGGACGAAGTCCGTGAAATAGATCTTTTCGATCTGTTTCTGCATCTTCTCAAGCTCGGTGCCTTCCCACTTCGTCGTTTCGCGGAAGATCCCGGCGTTCTTGCCCATCATGACGTACTCGCTCGAGATGCCGATCCAGTCGTAGAAACCCTTCATCACGGGCTTGCCCATGAAGACGCCGATCGAGCCGGTGACGGTCGAAGGTTCGGCGACGATCTTGTTGGCGTTGCACGAGATGTAATATCCGCCCGACGCGGCAACGTCCGACATCGAGACGACGACGGGTTTTTTCGCTTTCGCTTCTTCGAGCGCGTGCCACATCAGGTCCGACGCGAGCGACGATCCGCCGGGACTGTCGACGCGCAGCACGATCGCTTTGATCGAGCTGTCGTTGGCCGCCTGATTCACCGCTTCGACGATCGTGTCCGACCCGAGGGTGTCGCCGCTGAACGGCCCCTGGCTCGATCGGCCGAGATTGATCGCGCCCGACGCGTAAACGATCGCCACCTTTTCGCCGTTGTTGAGTCCGAGACTGTCGCTCGGGATCTCGCGGTAATCTGACGCGGAAACCGTTCGCAGTTCGTCCTCGGCCTTGTAGCCGAGCCGGTTCTTCATCTCGTCGTAAACCTGATCGCGATAAGCGGCGCCGTCGATCAGTCCGATCTTCAGCGCGTCGTCGGCGTGGTACGGCGCTTCGTCGATGATCGCCTTGACGTCCTCGACGGATTTCTTGCGTTCGTCGGCGATGGCTTGCGTGAGCCGGCCGAAATACTCGTTCAGCAGCGCGTCGATGACCTCGCGGTGCGGCCCGGTCATCGTCTTTTCGGTGTACTGATCAGGCGCGTTCTTGTATTTGCCGATCTTCAGGAATTGCGGTTCGATGCCGAGTTTGTCGAGCGATCCGCGATAGAACATGACATTCGCGGCAAAGCCGTTGACATAGAGATCACCGGCCGGCGCGAGGAAGATCTTCTCGGCGGATGTTGCGATGTAATACTCTTTGTTGGTCCCGATCTGCATGTACGCATATGCGGGTTTGCCGGACGCCCGGAAGTCCTTGATCGCGTCGCGCAGTTCGTCGGCCTTGCCCCAACCGATGCCCGGAAAATTGATATCTAGGACGATGCCGCCGATGCGGTTGTCGACCTTCGCCTTTCGAATCTGCGTCAGCAGGCTCGAAAATGATTGCGGTTGATTGATGCCGAGCAGCTTCGCGGTGCGGTCTTCCGGAGCGTAGTCCGGAAGATCGCCTGAAACCTTCAGGACGAGCACGCTGTTGCGTTCGACGGACGGACGCCCCATCGATTCGAAGATCAGCGCGAAGCCGATGATGCCGACCAGGAGCGCGACCAGCAAAAGGCCGCCGATGATGAGAAACGCTTTCTTCGTGTTAGACATTGCCATATTCAATTCGGTCTCTGGACCCGACTATCATACGTTCCTGAATTCAAAAGGTTTGGTCCAGGTCCCGAAGACAAAAAGAAACGGCCGCTCGGGCCGTTCCTTTGAAGAATTGAATTGTCAGTGAAGATTATCTCCGTCCGCGCGGGAGCAAAAGGCCGAGCACGAGGCCGACGGCGGCCGCGATAAGGATCGTCTGACCCGGCTTCTGTCGGGCGTATTCCTTCGCATCCTCGACGAGTTCCTTCGGATCCTTGTTCGAGATCTCCTTGAACTTGTCGCTCGCCGCGGTGAATTTCTCGTTGGCGAAATCGCGCGCCTTGACGGCCGCGTCCTGAATTTTCTGCTGGTATTCCTGTGCCTGCATTTTCCAATCTCCCAAAAACTCGTCGTCAAGCGACTTGTTGAATTCTTCCTCCTGCGGCATCAGCGGAACGAGACTCTGTTGTTCGAGTTCCTGCTCAGCCTTCTTAACTTCCTGTTCGAAATCCGACATTCCATACCCTCCGTCTGCATGTAATCACCAAGTTTGAAAACTTGTTCGCCGCTTTTGATGCGGCCTGTCTGCAAAAAGTTCATACGAAATTCTTTCGGATTCGTTCCCGCAAAATTGAATCGAAGCCGGATCAGGCGATAGGGATCGACTGCGAATCTTGACGGATTGACGCAGTTCAGAAGACCGATGTCAGGTCGCGTGCCATCTACCGAAGGACCGTCGATGTCGGACGTCGGAACGATCCGTTGAAAGCGGCAGATCAGATCCCGGTGCCTGATTCGCGGACATCGGCGAATTCTCGCTGATCAACGAGAATGGGCGTCCCACGAACTTGAAGTCATCATTCGACCGTTCTCGGATGATTCGCGCTCGTTCGCGAGAATTCGCAGGCTGGGATCTCACATCCGGGAATTGCTTTGAACGAATCGGCGCCGCGGTGCGTAGTAACCAAATTGCGGCCGAAGTTGAATCACCGATCCTTGACAGGACAAATCCCGATTTGAGAAAGTGAGTAAGCACTTACTTATCGGTTGTAGCCAGTTAACCGAACGGAGAGGAATTGACGAATACTATTTTCAAATGCATCACCAGCCGGATGGCGGGCGATGAACGGCGCGAGCAGATCATCCGCGTCGCGATGCGGCTTTTCGGCGAGAACGGATTTCGGGGTACGACGACAAAGGAGATCGCGAACGCCGCCGGCGTGTCGGAAGCGACCGTTTTCAAGCATTTTGCGAACAAGGACGAGCTTTATGCCGCGATCCTCGACCATAAGTCGTGCGAGCACGGATTCGACGTCCCGTTCGTAGAGATCGCCGATCGCCTCGAAGCGAAGGACGATTTCGGAGTCTTTTACGGACTCGCGCTGCACATTCTCGACCACCACGAAGAGGATTTCGATTTTCTGAGGCTGATGATGTATTCCGCGCTCGAAGGTCACGAGCTCGCGCGGCGGTTCTACGAGAGCTTCTCGACGTACGTGTACGATTTTCTGGGAACTTACATCAGGCAGCGGCAGACGGACGGAGTGTTTCGCGAGATGGAACCGCGGATCGTCGTCAGGTCGCTGATCGGAATGGTCGTCCATCATTCCCTGAACACGCTCCTTTGGGACAAGGAGCAGAAACTGCTGAAGATCTCGAACGAGGAGGCGGCGAGGGAATTCGCGACGATCTTGCTCGAAGGCATCAAGAAATAAATTCGGCGGAAAAATTTCCGCGGCGCGAGACCGAAACGGTCGAAATCTCGCGTTATTTATTGGGTAACAATGACTAAATTCAAGGCACTTATTTCCATTGTTTCATTTGCGTTGCTGCTGTCGGCGTGCGGTTCGAAGGTCGAATCGAGTTCGAACTCGAATGCCGCTCAGCAGGAAAACGTTCAGGTCACGACCGCGCCCGCGAAGGTGGTGAATATTCCGGCGTATTTCGAGGCGACCGGAACGCTTGCCGGCGACGCCGTTTCGGATGTCGCGCCGACCATCGCCGGACGCATCGCCGCCGTCAACTTCGACATCGGAAGTTACGTCAACAAGGGCGATGTCCTCGTCAAACTTGACGATCGCGATGCGAAGATCAGGCTCGACCAGGCGCTCGCGCAGCTCGATCAGCAGCGGAAGAGTGTCTCAACTGCCGAAGCGAACGTCGATCAGGCGGTCGCGAATCTTCGGCAAGCGCAGGTCCGGCTCGGGATCCGCGACGGCGAGTCGTTCGACATCAAGGACTTTTCGCAGGTCATCTCGGTCACGGCCCAGCTTGAGCTCGCCGAAAAGGAGTTTCGCCGGGCCGAAAAACTTCTCGAAACCGGAGACATCTCGAAGTCGACCTACGATCAGCGGAAGTCGCAACGGGATTCGTTGATCGGCCAACTCGCCGAGGCGCGTTCGAACGCGGCGGTTGCGATCCGTGCGATCAACACCGCGGAAGCTGCGGTCAAAACCGCGGAAACGAACGTGCGGAACGCGCGGGCTGCGGTTGCGACTGCCGAAACGCAGGTCGAACAGGCGCAGAAAGGCGTCGCGGATACATCGATCCTCGCGCCGTTCAGCGGTTACGTTTCGGACAAGACCGCGGACGTCGGCGAGTATCTTTCGCCGAACGCGCCGAACACGAAGATCTGTTCGATCGTGCGGACCGCCGTCCTTCGTCTGAAGATCGACATTCCCGAACAATCGATCGGAAAGGTCTCGGTCGGTCAGGGCGTCACCGCGCAGGTTTCCGCGTATCCCGACCGGAAGTTCGGCGGCACCGTCGCGCGGATCCTGCCGAGCCTGAACGCGCAGTCGCGCACGCTGACCGTCGAGGCTGAGATCGAGAACGTCGGCGGCCTGCTCAAACCGGGACAGTTCGCGACCGTGCGGATCACGCAGTCGAAGCCTGAACCGGCCGTCGTCGTCCCGGCATCGGCGGTCCGCTCCGACAACGACGTCAGCAAGGTCTTCGTCATCAAGGACGGCGTCGCGCAGGAACGGTTCGTCAAGACCGGACTTCTCGAGAACGACATGATCGAGATCAAACAGGGCGTCGCGGAAAACGAGGTCGTCGCGACCAGCAACTTGGACAAACTCGGCGATGGAGTCATCGTGAGGCAGTGATCTCGGATTGGGGATGTGGGAATGCGGATGTATGAATTCCGCTATTCGCCTCGGATCGTCGAAATCGGCATAAATCCCAAACCCCAAATCCGAATTCCCAAATTCTATGCAGTGGTTAGCAGAAATTTGCGTTAAACGTCCGGTCTTCGCGACGATGTTGATCCTGTCGCTCGTCACGGTCGGCGCGTTCTCGTTCTTCAGTCTCGGTCTCGACCTGTTTCCGAAGATCGATTTTCCGACGATCACCGTGACGGTCGTCAATCCCGGCGCGTCGCCGCAGGAGATCGAGACCGACGTCACCGAAAAGATCGAGGAAGCGGTCAACACGATCAGCGGCATCGACGAACTGCGCTCGACCTCGATCGAGGGCGTCTCGCAGGTCTTTATCCAGTTCGTTCTTGAAAAAGACGTCAACGTCGCCGCGCAGGAAGTCGAAAACCGCGTCCAGACGGTGATCCCGAACCTTCCGGAGACGGCCGAACAGCCGACCGTGCAGAAACTCGACACGGACGCCGCGCCGGTGCTCCGCATCGTGGTTTCGGCGCCCGAAAGCCTGCGCGAGGTGACTCAGGTTGCGAAGACGAAGGTCAAGGAACGCATCGAATCGGTCAGCGGAGTCGGCCAGATCACGATCATCGGCGGCCGTGAACGGCAGATCAACGTCTGGGTCGATCCCGACAAGATGCGCGCGTTCAACGTCACGCCGGCCGAGGTTTCGGCGGCTCTGAAACTGCAGAATATCGAATTTCCGAGCGGGCGTCTCGACGAAGGACAACAGGAAACCGCGATCCGGACGCTCGGCAAAGTGCGCGATCCGCAGGAGTTCGGCGAGATCGTCGTTGCCACGCGCGGAACATATCAGGTCAAGGTGAAAGACCTCGGTCATGTCGAGGACGGCGCCGAGGAACTGCGTTCGCAGTCGCTTTTAAACGGAGCGCCGGCGGTGACGCTGGTCGTCGCCAAACAGTCGGGCCAGAACACGGTCGCGGTCGCGCGCGACGTCAAAGAGCGGCTGAAAGAACTCGAACCGACGCTGCCGAAGGGCTACACGCTGCGGATCGTCGCCGACAACTCGATCTTTATCGAGAACTCGCTGCACTCGATCGAAGAACACCTGCTCGTCGGCGGCATCCTCGCGGCGGTCGTCGTCTTTCTGTTCCTCTGGAATTTCCGCACGACCTTCATTTCCGCGCTCGCCATTCCGACTTCGATCATCTCGACCTTCGGGCTGATGTACGCGATGGGCTACACGCTCAATTCGATCACGATGCTCAGCCTGACGCTGATGGTCGGAATCGTCATCGACGACGCGATCGTCGTGCTTGAGAACATCTATCGATTCGTCGAAGAGAAGGGCATGGAGCCGTTTCAGGCGGCGATCGAAGGTACGCGCGAGATCGGACTTGCGGTTCTCGCGACGACGCTGTCGCTGATGGCCGTTTTTGTTCCGATCGGCTTCATGCAGGGCATTGTCGGCCGCTTCATGTCGTCGTTCGGACTGACCGCGGCGTTCGCCGTCGCGGTGTCGCTGATCGTCTCGTTCACGCTGACGCCGATGCTCGCCGCGCGCCTGATCAAAGCGCCGAAGGAAGATGACGACGTCGTTCCCGAGATCAAGGGCGACGGCATGATCGAAGAGCGTCATGAACAAGCGCACACGTCGAAGCAGGGACGTTTCTACACCAAGATCGACGCCGCGTACACCGTCTTGCTCAAGTTTTCGCTCGCGCACCGCTGGCTCATCATCCTGACTTGCATTCTCGTCTTTCTGAGCATCGTTCCGCTGTTCATGTTCGTCGGGAAGAACTTCCTGCCGGTCGACGACCGGTCGGAATTCGAAGTCTCGGTTCGCGCTCCCGAAGGTTCGTCACTCCAGGCGACGACCGTTTTGATGGAGCGCATCGCGACCGACATCCGCAAACTTTCGGGCGTCACCGATACGCTCATCACGATCGGTGGCGGACAGCAGCAGGTCGTCAACGCGGGCACGATCTACGTCAAACTTTCGGACGTCGGCGAGCGCGCCAAGTCGCAGGAAATACTGATGTCAGACACCCGCGACATTCTGAAGAACTACCCGCCTGATCTTCGGACGGGCGTCCAGATCGTTCAGGCTTTCTCGGGCGGCGGATTCAGAAATGCGAACGTCCAGTTTCTGATCTCCGGTCCGGACCTGAAAGTTCTGCAGGACACTTCGGAAAAGATCCTCGAGAAGATGAAGGCGATTCCGGACGCGGTCGATGTCGACTCGACGCTGATCAGCGGCAAGCCGGAAGTTCAACTCCAGATCGACCGCGATACGGCGGCCGACCTCGGAGTTCGCGTCAGCGACGTATCGCAGGCGCTGAACACGCTTGTCGCGGGACAGAAATCGACGACGTTCAATGAAGGCACGGAGCAATACGATGTCGTCGTCCGCTCGATAAACAATTTCAGAACGGACGTCGAGGGCCTGAAAAGGCTGATCGTTCCGTCGGCGAAACTCGGCTGGGTGTCGCTCGACCGGCTCGTAACCGTCAAGGAGGGCACGTCGCCGAGTTCGGTCGACCGCGTCAACCGCCAGCGTCAGGTGACGCTGCTCGCAAACACGAAACCGGGCGGTTCGGCGGCGAATATCACCTCGACGATCAACACGTTCGTCGCCGATCTCAAGCTTCCGGCGGGCTATCGTACGGGTTACGTCGGGCAGTCGAAGGAAATGGGCAAGGCGGGATTCTACTTCCTGCTGGCGTTCGCGTTGTCGTTCGTCTTCATGTACATCGTGCTTGCCGCGCAGTTCGAGTCGTTCATCCACCCGGTGACGATCCTCCTGACGCTGCCGCTTTCGATCCCGTTTGGGATCGTGTCGCTGCTGGCGACGGGGCAGACGGTGAACATTTTCTCGGGACTCGGATTGCTGTTGCTGTTCGGCGTCGTCAAAAAGAACGCGATTCTTCAGATCGATCACACGAACGGCCTGCGCGAGCGCGGTATGGGACGCTACGACGCGCTGATCCAGGCAAATCGCGATCGTTTGCGTCCGATCCTGATGACGACGATCGCGCTCGTCGCGGGCATGTTGCCGCTCGTGATCTCGACCGGAGCCGGGGCGGGAACCAATCGCTCGATCGGCGTGCTGGTTGTCGGCGGACAGACGCTCTGTCTGTTGCTGACGTTGCTCGCGGTGCCCGTTTTTTATTCGATCTTTGACGATGTCGGGCGGATCGGGATCTTCAGCCGGCTTGGTGAAGCGTTATCGGGTTTGATGGGCGGCCTCAAACGGCGCGCGCAAACGGGGGTGAGTTCGCTCTTTGGAAAACACTGAGGCAAAGATCGTTACGAAACGCGACACGGCCGGCGTGATCGCTCCGCCACCGCTGATCTTCGGCGCGGGACTCGCGCTCGGCGGGTTGGTGACGTGGTTCTACCCGTATCCGATCATGCCGTGGAACGCAGCGGTCGTGCTCGGTTTTTTCCCGATCCTGTTCGGGCTGGGCGTGATCCTGACCGCGTGGCTGCAGATGCGCGCCGCGAAGACGAGCATCGAGCCATGGCATCCGACGACGGCGATCGTCGATACGGGTGTTTACGCTTTGAGCCGGAATCCGGTGTACATCGCTCTCGCCGAGATCTACTTCGGCATCATGCTGATCTTTAACTCGTTCTGGTTTTTGCCGTTTCTGCCGCTCGTGATGATCGTTATCCATTTCGGCGTGGTCAAACGGGAAGAACGATATCTCGAGTCGAAGTTCGGCGACGTTTACCGCGACTATATGGGCCGCGTGAAAAGATGGATCTAACGATTTGGGATTGGTGAATGCGGATTTGGGATTTTGGATTGGGGTACCGTATTGAATTTTGAATCTTGAATATTGAATGGATTTTGAATGAATAAGGAGATCAGAACCGAGATTGAGATCAACGCCCCGGCCGAGAAGGTCTGGTCGATCCTGACCGACTTCGCGCGGTTTCCGGATTGGAATCCGTTCGTCGTGCGCGCGGACGGTGGACCGCGTGTCGGCGAGACCCTGCGGATCGATGTTCAGCTGCCGAAGTCGAGCATGTTGAAGTTCACTCCGGTCGTGCTAAAGGCGGACGCGGACCGCGAACTGCGCTGGGTCGGGAAGTTGCCGCTCGGGGCATTCCGCGGCGAGCACTTCTACATGATCGAGCCGATCGACGAAGGTTCCGTCCGATTTATTCACGGCGAACTGTTTTCCGGTTGGATGGTCAGGATCATCTGGCAGATCCACGGCGAGCGGATCGAAAAAGGATACGGACTGATGAACGAGGCGTTGAAACGGAGGGCGGAAGAAGAATGACGGCGGCCGAAAAGATCGCGCTCACCGCCGCCGGAACGTTCCTTTTGTCGGGGATGCTGACCGGCGTTTGGAAGTACGCCAAGATCATGGCCTCGCCCGAGCATCGCGCGCCGGTTTATGTCGATATTGCGCACCGGACGTCGTTCTTTTACTCGTTCGCGAGTCTCGTGATCGCAAAGCTGATCGAGTTCTCGCCGTTCGCGGCGCCGGTCAGAACGGTGATCGTCGCCGTTCCGATCGCGTTTTTTGTAATCACCGTGACCGGCTACATCCGCGAGGGTGTACTCGACCGGACGGAGAATATGTTCGCCGAACGTTCGTTTGTCACGACGACGTTCATGTATTTGCTGATCGCGGGAGAGATCGGCGGATTCCTGATGATTCTTGGAGGAGCGGTATACACCTTTCTCGAAGGATGAAGGACTTTTTAGGGATGAAGGATGAAGGACTTTTTAGGGATGAAGGATGAGGGACTTCGGAAGGATGAAGGATGAGGGATTAACGTTGAACCCAACCGCTGTTCCTGACTTTCGACGGATGACTCTCGACTTAGGACTGCTGAATCCTGAGTCGAGATCCCAGACTTCAAACTCTCGACCGGGGACTCCCGATTCCGGACTACCGAGTCCGGACCAAAATATTATGAGATTGCTTTCATATATCTTCATACTGATCGCCGCGCTTGCCGTTGCTGCAACGGCGCAAACGCCGACGCCGACGCCGGTCGACGACACGCAGAACGTCAAGCCGGAGAAGCTTGAAGGCGTGCCTCAGGTCGCGCCCAATTACAAGCAGGACGATCGGTCGCTCCCTGACCTCGGCCGCGTCGGAGTGGACATGCTCCGCCAGCATCCGATGACGCTCAAGGAGGCGATCGCGCTCGCGCTCGACAACAACAAGGACATCGAGGTCTCGCGTCAGAATGTCCGTCTCGCTGAGTTCGACCTGCGCGGTGCACGCGGCTATTACGAACCGCGATTGGCCGGGCAGTCGTACTTTGAAGCCTCGAAGACGCCGAACGTTTCGATCTTCTCGAGCAATCCGACGACGACCAACGATTCGCTCGTCGGGAACGTCGGGCTCGTCGGCGCCCTGCGCGGGTTCGGCACATCGTACTCGGCGACCGTCTCGACGCAGCGCGTGACGACGAACAACCCGATCTCGATCCTCAGTCCGCAGAACAATACGTCGTTCAACCTGAGCCTGACGCAACCGCTGTGGCGCGGCCGCGGGTTCGACGGGCCGCGGCGCTCGATCGAGATCGCGAAACGCAATCTCAGTCTCACCGACGCGCAATTCCGCCAGCGGTCGATCGATATCATCACGACCGTTCAACGGGCCTATTGGGACCTCGTTTTCACCCTTCGCAACCTGCAGGTCCAGCGCGACGGCGTGAAGGACGCAAAGGATCAGCTGGCGCACAACAAGCGGCTGGTCGAGGAAGGACAACTCGCGCCGATCGACGTCGTCGCCGCCGAAACGCAGGTCGCGAACATCGAGCAGGGCGTTTACGAGGCGCTTGAGAACGTCGGCCGCGCCGAGAACGTTCTCAAAAACCTGATCGCGAAGAACAAAGATGACGCGCTGTGGGCGGAAGCGCTCGTCCCGACGGATCCGGTCGATCTCGACGCGCCGCGGACGACATTGCCGGAGGCGCTCGATCTGGCGCTCCAGAATCGCCCCGAAGTCGAACTCAACAAGGTCCAGAAGGACATCAACGAAATCGATCAGCGCTACTATCGCGATCAAACGAAGCCGCAGATCGATCTCACGGCGAGCTACACGTCGGCAGGCGTCGGCGGCAGCCAGAACCCGAATTTCAGGTCGTTCATCGCGTCGCCGTGCGAGACCGATCCGACCGGCCAGGCGTGTCAGGAACAGATCGCCAGGATCAACGCGCTGACGGGCAGTTCCGCCACGGACGTGTTTCTCAATCGCTATCCGACATTCCGTGTCGGCGTGACTTTCAATCTGCCGATCGGGAACAGCACCGCCGAGGCGGCGCTCGGAAGATCGCTCGTCGCGGGCGAACAGATCCAAACGCAGCGCGAGCAGCTCGAACAGGGGATTCAGGTTGACGTCAGGAACGCGCTGCAATCGATCCGCACCGCCGAAGCGCGTCTGCGGGCGGCGGCCGTATCGCGTGAGAATTCGCAGAAGCAGTACGAGTCTGAGCAACGGAAGCTCGATGCCGGCCAATCCGACATTTACAAGGTCCTCGAGCGGCAAACGGCGCTGATGATCGCGAAGAGTTCGGAGCTCCGCGCCCAGACCGAGCTCAACAAGGCGATCGCCGATCTCCAGCGGGCGACCGGTAACTCATTGAAAGCGAATAACATCGAAGCGCGGCTTAGAAAGTGATTGCAGATTAATTCCTCTGAAACGGTTTGTATTTCCAGCCGGTTCAGATTAAAGTTTCGGCATTGAATTCTAAACTTCAGGAGGAACTATGATTCGTAAATTGGCTTTCAAACTTTTCGTGGTGGCAATGGTCGCGACGATGGCGGCATCGGATTCAATGGCACAGTCGCGCATTCGTTTCGCGCGCGGCAGAAGTTCGGCAACCGTGACCGGAACGCTGGCGGCCGGCGCGACACGCGGATTCGTTCTCGGCGCCCGTCGCGGACAAACCTTGAGTGCGGTTCTGAGTTGCGGCAACGGTCGGTGCGACTTTACGCAAGGTGATCTGCACGACACGCAGTATTCGCATTACGTCGAGAGCAACGGCGACGTTTACATCAGTATCGACAATCACGGCAACCGTGCGACCAGTTTCACGATGACCGTCTCCATCCAGTGATATTGTATTTCGGATGTGTGATTTCTGATTTCTGATTGGGGCCCGGATCGATTTCCGGGCCTTTCTGTTCGTTAATCTGACGATAGCAATCCGCAATCACAAATCCGCAATCCCAATTCGCAAGCCGTCCTTCGCCTCGATCAGTTCCATTCCCGCAATTTCTTCAAAATTCACGTCGTCCCATTCCGGATAGAAATGGGTCAGCATCGCCCGTTTCGGTTTCGCGTGCCGGACGAGATATTCGACCTCCGCAAGCTCGAGGTGCGAGTCGACCGGTTTGTTCTTGATGAATGAGCACTCGACGATCAGCAGATCCGTATCCTTCGCGAACGTCGC
>JAKOSS010000830.1 GCA_029777145.1 Acidobacteriota bacterium
ATCCAGCCCGCTGACGAACGACCACCGACTTCTGCTTACAGCTCACTGCTTACTGCTTACAGCTTACTGCTCACTGCTCACGGCTCACTGCTCACGGCTCACTGCTCACGGCTCACGGCTCACTCCCTGCCGTCGCTGACGCGACGCCGGATAAAATCGTCGACTCATTCCGTGGGCTGACGCCCACGGCTATCTCTGTGCCGTCGCTTCGCGACTCAGATCCGACCACCGTCCACCCGCAACTGCTCAACGCTCACTGCTTACCGCTCACTGCTCACGGCTCACGGCTCACTGCTCACGGCTCACTGCTCACTGCTCACGGCTCACCGTCCGCCGCCACCGAAAGACGCCGCGTAAACGCGGAACTCCAAACTCCGACCACTGCTTACCGCCCGCTGACCACTGACCACCGTCCACCGACCACGGCTTACTGCTCACTGCTCACTGCTCACTGCTCACCGCTTACCGCTCACCGCTCACTGCAAGTTGACAGTTCCGATCAATCATGTTAGAAAAATGATCGTTCGTTCGTTTTTATGCCCAAGCTTAGCCAGGAAGTCATCGCCGAAAAAAAGTCGGTCATTGAATCCGCCGCTCGGGATCTCTTTATCAGACAAGGCTTTCATGCAACGTCAATGCGGGACATCGCGAAGACCGCCGATGTCTCGATCGGGAACCTCTACAACTACTACGAAACGAAGGAACAGATTTTTGAATCGATCATCGGGAACTATCTGACGGTCATCAACACCCGTCTGAAGAACGTCTTCGGAGAGATCGACCGGCCGCTCGAGCCGATCGGCTTGCTGCGGCTCGGTGAACTCGTCAAGGACATGATCGACCAGCACCAGGACTTCTGGTTGCTGATGTACATCGACGTCCTTGAATTCGATAACCGCCATTTCCGCTTGATGTTCGACGGCCTGAGCGACAAGTTGCGCGTCCGTTTCGCGAGCGAATTCAACGCCGCGCGATCCGCCGGAATCGTTCGCGACGGGATCGAACCCGCAGTCGCGTTCACCGCCGTGTACATGCAGTTCTTCAACTACTTCCTCGTTGAGAAACTGTTCGGCGGCAACGCCCACTTCGGGCTTTCCGACGAGGACGCGATCAGCGCTTTGACCGATATCTTCTGTTTCGGGGTTCTGAAGGAACGCGCGAACTGACAAAGAAACGATCCGCAAGGAAGTTTCTTTTTATTATTGAATATCCAAACACGTACGTTCGTTTTTATAGATTGCAACACCGGAGGTTTTTGAAATGCGAAAGCTAATCTTGATTGGTATGCTGCTGGCAGGAATTTTTGCCGGCAATGTTCTCGGGCAGGGAACGACCGGACAAATCAGCGGGACGGTTACCGATCCGAACGGAGCGGTCGTGGCGGGCGCCACCGTCACGGTGACGAGCACCGAAACGAATTCGACGCGCTCGGCGACAACGAACGGCGACGGATTTTATTCATTTCAGCTTCTGCCCGTCGGACGGTACTCCGTAACCGTCTCGGCGAGCAATTTTCAGGCTTACAAAGCCGAGGCGACGGTCAACGTGACGCAGACGACCGTCGTCGATGCGCAATTGACGATCAGCGGCGACACGGTCACGGTCGACGTCAACGCACCGCTCGCGCAGGTCGAAACGTCGCAGTCGGGCCGCGTCGTCAATGAAACGTCGATCCGGCAACTACCGCTTCCGACGCGCAACTTCCAGCAATTGCTGACCCTCTCGCCGGGCGCGCAGAATTCGATCTCGAACAGCACCGAACTCGGCCGCGGCGACACGACGATCAGCGTCAATGGCCAGCGCACGACGTCGAACAGCGTCCGCATCAACGGCGTCGACGCCAACTCGATCGGCACGAATTCGACGCCGAACATCGCCGTTCCGGCGGCCGAGAGCCTCCAGGAATTCATCGTCCAGACGTCGCTCTACGACGCTTCGAACGGACGCAATTCAGGTGGGAACGTCGAGGCAGTGACGAAGAGCGGCACCAACGAACTCCACGGCGGTCTTTACTACTTCCTGCGCAACAAGTCGCTCAATGCCAACGACCCGTTCCTAAACGCGGCCGGCATCGGACGTCCGATCCTGAACCGAAACCAATACGGCGGCACGCTCGGCGGACCGGTGATCAAGGACAAATTCTTCCTTTTCGGCTCGTATCAGGGAACACGCGAAAAGAACGGCGCATCGCTGACAAACAGTTTGACTTTCCCGGTGATTCCGACCGGACTGACCGATACGAACCGCAACGCAACCGATCTCGCGGCGATGTTCGGTCTGACATCGGCGTTGATCTCGCCGCAGGCGATCGCGACGCTCAACCTGCGACTCCCGGGCGGTGGCTACGCGATCCCGTCGTCGAGCGTCTCGACGCGCAGCGCGAACCTGCTCGGACTGACGCAGCCGCAATCAGGCGTTTCGAGGTTCCGTGAAAACCAGTTCAACATAAACGCCGATGCCAATTTCAGCGAAAAGCATTCGCTTTCGGCGAAGTTCTTCATCGCCGACAATCCGACCTATCAGTCGAATTACAACTTCGCCGGGCTCGGAAACGGCGCCACGCAGCTGAGCGGTTTCGGTGGCGATCTGACGATCAAGCAGAAACTGTACTCGATCACCGACACGTACATTTTTTCGCCGAACATCGTCAATCAGCTGCGGCTCGGGTTCAGCCGGATCCGCGTCACCAGCGTTCCCGAAGAACCGTTTGCGGCCACCGAACTCGGCATGTCGACGCCGTTCGCGAGCCTTTATCCGGGCGCGCCGACGCTTTCATTCAGCGGTGCCGACTCGCTTTTCTTCTTCGGTTCATCGACGCTCGCCGACCAATCGTCGCGGATCAACGCGTACAGCATCGGCGACACGCTTTCGTGGACCGCCGGAAATCACCGTCTGAAGTTCGGCGGCGAATACCGCTTCTCGCAGGTCAAGTTCTATTTCAACGCGTTCTCGCGCGGCCAGATCATCTACGGCGACACGTTCACCAACGGCGTTCGCACGGCGACTGCGTTTCAGAACTTTCTGATGGGGATCGGAACGTCGCTGCTCGGTTCGGGCGTCTTCGACCGGTACTTCAAGGTCAAGGATACGAACGCGTTCGTCCAGGACGACTGGAAGGTCACCAAGAACCTGACGGTCAACGTCGGACTGCGCTACGACCTGTACGGTCTGCCGGTCGAAGATCAGGGCCGACTCGTCAATTTCATTCCGAGCCAGCTACAGGTCGGTTCGGTGGCGACTCCGGCGAATCCGCCAAACGGCTTCGTGCAGGCCCAGGGCGGCGGTCTCGCAAACGTCCCGACAGTCGAAAAAACGCTGGTTCCGGTCGATAAGAACAATTTCGCGCCGCGCATCGGATTCGCGTACAAGCTGCCGGGCGATTATTCGGTCGTCCTCCGCGGCGGATACGGGATCTATTACGACCGCATCTCGACTCGCTACGCGAATACGCAGCTTTTCAACTTTCCGTATTTCGCGCTTGGCGTCGGCCTCGTGAACAATCTCGTCGCCCAACCGAGCGCGATCTTCCGGCCGGCTTCGGACCCGTTTATCCACTTGCCGTCGCCGTCACAGTTCCCGACCACGGCCACGATCCCGTCGCCGCTTTCGACGATCGCTCCGATCGTCGGCGTGCCGATCGCGGGCGTCTTCGTCGATCCCGAGCTGCAAACGCCGTACGTCCAGCAGTTCAACTTCGGCGTCCAGGCACAGTTTGCGAAGAACTACCTGCTCGAGGTCGGATACGTCGGCAACCGCGGAACGCACCTGATGCAAGTGATCACGCTCAACCAGCCGGTCTACAACGCCACGACGAACTCGTTCACGACGCCGCTCGCGCCGTCTTCGGTCCTTTCGGCGAACAAGAATCTGACCGGCGGAATGCAGCAGATCCAGACCACGTCGCTCTCGCGCTACGATTCGCTCCAGATCTCGCTGACCCGCCGATTCGCGAAGGGACTCCAGTTCCTCGCGGCGTACACATTCGGAAAATCGACCGATTACTACTCGGGATCGGCCGTCAACGAGCTGACGAACATGCCGGGCGATCAGTGGAACTGGAGGCTGAACCGCGGACCGTCGGACTTCAACCGTAAACACCGGTTCGTGATCAGCGGCGTTTACGACCTGCCGAAATTCGTCGGCAAATCGAACGCGGCGAAGTGGCTCGTCAATGACTGGCAGATCGCGGCGATCGCCGTCGTCCAGACCGGACTTCCCTTCTCGATCGTCGATTCGAACGGAACGTCGATCATCCAGCGGGCGAACTTCAGCTCGTCGGGCGGCGGCAATTTCGAGGGATCGGGGAGCGTTTCGGACCGACTGAACCAGTATTTCAACACGTCGGCGTTCGCAACTTCGCGTTTCGGAGCGGCGAGTTTCGATCCGAACGCGCCGTTCGGAAATACCGGCAGGAACCTTATTTTCGGACCCGGTCAGACGAACTTCGACGTCTCGTTCATCAAGTTCATTCCGATCAACGAGCGTTTCAAGGCCGAATTCCGGGCGGAATTCTTCAACATCCTGAATCAGGTGAACTACGCGAATCCTGGCAACCTGATCGGGACGGCTACGTTCGGCCGGATCACCTCCGCGAGCTCCGGTCCGCGGGTGATCCAGTTCGGGTTCAAACTTAACTTCTAGGACCCGACCCGGAGGTCAGGACCGCGATCCGGAGGGCAATGATGTTCGCGGTCCTGATCTTTTTCAATGGAATTCGAAATGTTCGTCGAAACACACGGAAACGGTGATCCGCTGCTTCTCGTTCCCGGCTTTGCGTCGGGCGCATGGTGCTGGTTCGCGCAGATTCCGGAATTGTCGAGGGAACGTCAATTGATCGCGTTCGACCCGCGCGGGATCGGACGATCACAGTCCGGCGCGTCGGTGCCGACAATGGAATCTTTCGTCAGCGATGCGATCTCCGTTCTCGATGAACTCGGGATCGAATCGGCCGACGTTCTCGGTGCGAGTTTCGGAGGATTCGTCGCGCAGGAACTCGCGATGCGTTTTCCTTCGAGAGTCCGCAAACTGATCCTTGCGTGCACGACGGCCGGAGGACCGACGCATGTCGGACCGTCGCCCGAAATACTCGCTTCGTTCGCGCCCGATCCGACGGTCACCGTCGGCGAGAGGATCCGAAAATTTATCCGTCCGGCGTTCTCCGACGACTTCAACACGGAGCACGCGGACGTCGTCGAAAGGATCTGCCGTCTGCGCGAGGAAAACGAGGTCTCCGAAGCGGTTTATCTCGCGCAACTTCAGGCGGCGGTCCTTTTCGACTCCAATCCGAGACTCAGTTCGATCGGATGCCCGACGCTGGTCGTGACGGGCGACCGTGACCGAGTCGTGCCGATGGAAAACTCGCGGAATCTCGCCGGGAAGATTCCCGGAGCCAAACTCTCGATCATTCACGGCGGCAGCCATATGCTATTCGTCGAACGCGCCGCCGACTTCAACCGGTCCGTCGCGCAATTTTTGAAGCAATGAGCAGAAACGCAAAGATCGTCGGAACCGGCGTTTACGTTCCGGAACGCGTCGTCACGAACGACGACCTCAGCCGGAGCCTCGGCGAGAACATCAACGAATTCGTCGAAACGAACCTCGGGATCGTCGAGCGGCACGTCATGGCGGATGATCAAAGCGCCGCCGATCTTGCGTCGCTGGCCGCCGAGAGTGCGCTGAAAGACGCCGGAATCGCAGCCGAAGACATCGATCTGATCATCGTCGCCTCCGACACTCCGGAATACCTGTCGCCGGGAACGTCGGTCGTCGTCCAGCACCGGATCGGCGCGAAGAACGCCGGTACGTTCGACGTCAACTGCGCCTGCGCCGGATTCGTGACGGCGCTCGACACGGCGTTCAAATACGTCATCGCCGACCGTCGCTACAAGCACGTTTTGGTGATCGGCGTCTATGCGATGACGCGCTTTCTCGACTGGAACGAGAAGAAGACGGCGACGATCTTCGCCGACGGCGCGGGCGCGTTCGTCCTTGCCGCCGATGAGAGCGGCGAATGCGGGATAATTTCGTCGAAGCTCGAAGCAATGGGCGAATATCACGATTTTCTCGGCATCTTCGCCGGCGGCTCGAAGCGGCCGATCACCGCCGAGCTTCTCGAAGAAGGCTATTTCAACAAAGTGCGGTTCGCGAAACGGATGCCGCCCGAGATCAACTTCGTCGGCTGGCAGCGGATCGTTCACGAGATCCTCCGCGACGCGTCGCTGTCGCTCGCCGACGTCGATCTTTTCCTCTGGACACAGGTCAATCTCTCGACGATCCGCGAGGTCATGGGCGCGCTTGATCAACCGATGGAGAAAACGCACACCATCATGCGAAAATGGGGCTATACCGGCTCCGCCTGCATCCCGATGGTCTTTCACGACGCAATCGCGGAAGGCAAACTGAAACGGGGAGACATCGTGACGCTCTGTGCCAGCGGCGGCGGCGTCAACATGGCGGCAATGACATTGCGATTTTAGATTTTGGATTTTTGAATTTGGATTTTTGAATTTGGATCTTGGATATTGGACCTTGGATCTTGGATCTTTGGTCTTGATCGTCGGTATTAACAACACCCGAAAGCTCAAAGATCAAAGATCAAAGTTCCAAGATCAAAGACCAAAGATCGTTGAACTAGACTCGTTCTGACTGTGTCCTTCAATAACATCTATAGCCTTTTCCGTTCGCAGACGGCGCGCTTTCGCGGCGCGAACGTCTTTTACCGGCGTTCGGGTGACGGCTGGGCGCCGACGACGTGGGACGAATTCGAATCGGAGGTCGAAGACTTCGCGTGCGCGCTCCTCGCCAGTGGACTGACTAAGGGAACGAGCGTCGCGATCCTCGCGGGCAACATTCCCGAATGGACGATCGTCGACATCGCGACGATTGCCGCCGGCGGCGTCGGAACCGGAATCTATCCGACGAGTTCGACCGAGCAATGCAACTTCATCATCAACCACTCCGACGCCGACTTTCTTTTCGTTGATACCGAAGCGCAGCTTGAGAAATTCGCCGACACGAATCTTCCCTACCCGAAACTGCGGCAAATTGTGATCCTTGAGGAAGTCGGCGATAAATCGGTCGAGGTCGTCGAACGGACGAATCGTCTGTCCGTTGACGTAAAGGAAGTTCCGGTAACGAGTTACAAGGATTTTCTCGCGCTCGGGCGCGCGTCGCGAGAGCAGTTCCTGCCGTTGGTCGAACAGACTGGCGCGAACGCTTCGCCGGACGACACCGCGATCATGGTCTACACTTCCGGGACGACGGGCGAACCGAAAGGCGCGATGCTTTCGCACCGTTATATTCTCAATTCAGTCGAATCGCTGCGCCGATCCGTGCCGATCTTTGAAACGGACGTCTCGCTCTCGTATCTTCCCGGCTGCCATGTCGCCGAACGTATTTCGGGGATCTACAACCGTCTTTACAATGGCACGCCGGCATATTTCGTCGACGATCTTTCGAAACTCTACGCGTACATGCTCGAGGTCAAACCGACGGTCTTCGCTTCCCTTCCAAGGTTCTTCGAAAAGATCCACGCGAGCGTCGTCGCGAGGTTCGGCGAGGACGCGACCGCACGGCAACTGAAAGACGCGTTCGGCGGGAGGGTCAGGCTTTTGACATCCGGCGGAGCGCCGCTCCCGAACGAGATCGCCGATTTTTTCGCGCGCCGCGATCTCCCGATCCTTCAGGCGTACGGGCTGACCGAGAACATCTGCGTCGCGTTCAACACGTGCGAGAACCTGAAATTCGGCACCGTCGGACGCCCGATGCCGATGTGCGAGGTTAAGATCGCCGGCGACGGCGAGATGCTCGTCAAAAGCCCGATGATGTTCAGCGGTTATTACAAGAACCCGCAGGCGACAGAAGAGATGTTCGACTCAAGCGGCTGGCTAAAAACCGGCGACCTTGGAGCGCTCGACGGCGACGGCTTCCTGACGATAACGGGCCGCAAAAAGGAGATCATCGTTCTCTCGAGCGGCAAGAACGTCGCGCCGGCGATCGTCGAGAACTTCGTCAGGGAAGATCATCTCGTCAGCCAATGCTTCCTGTCCGGCGACGGAAAAAGCTATTGCGTTGCGCTCGTGACGATCAACGACGCCGAGGCCGCGAGTTTCGACGGTGACGTTCGAGGACGGATATCGGCTGCCGTTGAGAAGGCGAATTTGCGGGTTTCATCGCCGGAACGAATCAAGAACTTCAAAATACTCGACCGCGATTTTTCGGGCGACGAGATCACGCCGACGATGAAGCTCAAACGAAACGTGATCGCCGAGCGATTCCGGGATGAGATCGAGGCGTTGTACTTGAAGGGCGAATCCGTCATCGAAATCGCCGGGTAGTTGACGACAGTTACTTGCGGATGAGAAATTCCGCGGCCACATGATACGGTACTTTGCGCACTTGCGTCCTTGCGGGAACGCATTATCGCGATGATCACGCAACACGCATTCCGGCGAAACTGCGCGAATTCGCGAAGATCCGCGGGCACAAATTGCTCCCGTGACAGAGGAGGAAAATTATGAAGAATCTGGTTCGATCGCTTTTCGTTATTTCGATTCTGGCCGTTGCCGCGTTCGCGCAGGCTCCGCAGGAAAAATCCGTTGCAGTGTTCGGAGCGAAGATCCGGTATCTTGAAGCCGGCGATCCGGCGAAACCGACGGTGATACTGCTTCACGGACTCGGCGCGCAGGCCGAAAGTTGGAACTTCACGATCCCGGCGCTCGCCGCGTCGTACCACGTCATCGCGCCCGATCAGGTCGGCTTCGGGAAATCCGACAAGCCGTTCCTCAAATATCGCGTCGGGACGCTCGTCGATTTTCTCGACAAGTTCATGGCCGAACTCAAGATCGAGAAGGCGACGCTCGTCGGAAATTCGATGGGCGGCTGGGTCTCGGCGCTGATGGCGGTGAAATATCCGAACCGGGTCGAGAAGATCGTTCTCGCGGACTCGGCCG
Source organism: Acidobacteriota bacterium (assembly GCA_029777145.1). The sequence continues at coordinate 8,952 of JAKOSS010000830.1, forward strand.
GGATCTTGCCGGCGGTCGTCGACGAAAAGCAGATCTACCAGTTGAACAATTCGACCCGCGACGAGATCCGCGCGAACCTGAAGCTGATCTTTGCTTCGCCGGCGCTGCAGAACAACGAGGCGCTCGTCGATCAGTTCTTTACGCAGCGCGTCGCCGCGAACGACGGTTACACCATCAACTCGATCATCGAGTCGATCAAACGCCGCGAAGATTTCCTGAACGACCGGCTCGGTGAGATCAAAAAGCCGACGCTGATCGTTTGGGGAAAGGAAGACAAGCTTCTGCCGCTCGCGGATGCCACGACTTTCAACAAAGGGATCGCGGGTTCCGAACTCGTCATTTTCGACGGCTGCGGTCACGTTCCGCAATTCGAGAAGGCGGTTGATTTCAACAAGGCCGTGATCGCGTTTCTCGCAAAATGAACAACGAATCCCACGAAGCGAACACGGGGTATGCGCGGTACGCATTGGCGCTGCTGATGATCGTCTATGTCCTCAATTTCATGGACCGGACGATCATCTACATCCTTTTCGTCCCGCTCAAAGCCGAGTTCAACTTCTCCGACACGCAGCTCGCGCTGCTCGGCACGACGAGCTTCGTCATTTTCTACACGATCCTCGGAATTCCGTTCGGGCGCTTGGCGGACCGCGGATCGCGGGCGAAGATCATCGCCTTCGGGCTCGCCGTTTGGAGCCTTTTTTCGGGCCTGACCGGATTCGCGTGGGATTTCTGGTCGCTGTTCTTTTGCCGCGTGATGGTCGGGGTCGGCGAAGCGACTCTCGGCCCGGCGGCAGTTTCCCTGCTCTCGGACTATTTCCCGCCGGCGAAACGCGCGACTGTGACCTCGATTTACTCGATGGGAATCGCCATCGGCGCCGGGCTCGCCGCGATCACCGGCGGCTATCTCAGCCAGATCGGCTGGCGCGAGGCGTTCTACATCGTCGGCTTTCCGGGAATTGTGCTAGCGGTCCTCGTTTACCTACTCCGCGAACCCGAACGGCGGACGCATGTCGCGACCGAGTCGAACTATTCGTCGTCGGATTGGAAGGCGCTGCTCAAAAATTCGAACTTCCTGATCGTGTGTCTCGGATATTCGCTCTACGGTTTGGCGACAAACAGCATTTCGATCTGGGGCTCCGTTTATCTTAGCCGGCTTTACGGTTGGGGAATCCCGTCGATCGGATATTGGCTCGGATTGATGACGCTCGCCGCCGGGATCCCGGCGACGCTCTACGGCGGCGTCCTCGCTGACAAATTCGGCGCAAAACGGCGTGGCGGCCGTCTCTTCTACGGATCGATCCTCGCGCTCGGATCCGCCGTTTTGTGGCCGATGCTGCTGTTCACCGACAATATTTACGTGATGGCACCGGTCGGTGTCGTGCTCGTATTCACGGCACTTGCGTGGCTCGGAGCCGCCGCCGCGGACGTCACCGAGATCTCAGGCGCGAACCTGCGCGGACTCGGCATCGCGATCTTTTATTTCTCGGTGAATGTCATGGCGTACCTCTTCGGCTCGAACCTCATCGGCAAGCTCAACGACCTCGCCGGCATCGCCATCGACCCGGTCACGAAATCCGTCCAGAACGTCCAGAACATGCGCTATACGCTCCTCGTTTGCCCGCTCGCCTCCCTCCTCGGCGGGCTTCTCCTGCTCTGGGGAAGCGGAAAAAGGAGTTCGGAATTGTGAATTCGGATTTCGGATTTGTTACTCGTTCGGACGTTTGTTGAGTCGCCGAAAAATCGCTATCATCAGAATCAAATTCAATCGGAATTCGAAACTGGTTTTTGGAATCTCAATTCGAAATCCCAGATCCGAAATCCCAAATTGCCATGTCTTATCAGGTCATCGCCAGAAAGTGGCGGCCGCAGTCATTTGAAGAAGTTACGGGGCAGGAAGCGATCACGCAGACGCTCCGCAACGCACTCGAACATGACCGGCTGCACCACGCGTATCTCTTCAGCGGCGCCCGCGGCGTCGGGAAGACGACGACCGCGCGGCTTCTGGCGAAGGCGCTGAACTGCCACAAAACGGCGCAGCCGAACCCGAATCCGTGCTCCGTCAACGATCCGGACGTCTGCCCGTCGTGCCGAGAGATCGCCGAAAGCCGATCGATCGACGTGCTCGAATTCGACGCCGCATCGCATACTGGCGTCGACGACATCCGCGAGATCATTCTCGAAGGCATCAACATCGCTCCGGCGCGCGACCGCTTCAAGATCTTCATCATCGACGAGGTTCACATGCTCTCGAACTCGTCGTTCAACGCCTTGCTCAAAACGCTCGAGGAACCGCCGCCGAACGTCGTGTTCATCATGGCGACGACCGAGCTTCACAAGGTGCCGGACACGATCTCGTCGCGCTGCCAGGAATTCGAATTCAGAACGATCCCGCTGCTGAAGATCTTCTCGCGCCTGAAACTGATCGCCGATACGGAGAAGATCGACGTCAGCGACGACGCATTGCGCGAGATCGCGCGCTCGGGCGAGGGCTCGATGCGCGATGCCCAGAGCAATTTCGACCAGGTGATCAGCTTTTCCGGCGAGAAGATCGACGTTCTCGACGTCTCAAAGGCGCTCGGGCTTGCCGGCGCCGAAATGCTGACACGGATCGTCACGGCGATCGCGCACAATCAGCCGCTTGAAGCGCTCACCGTCGTCGACGAACTCATCTCGCGCGGCCATGATCTGCGTTCGTTCTGCCGCGACCTGCTGAGCCTCGTCCGCGACCTGCTGATCGTCAAGATCGCCGGGCACAACGAGGCGCTGCTCGAAACCGCCGTCCTGCACATTGATGAGCTGGAGCGCTACGCCCAACACTTTACCGAGAGCGATCTCGTCCGGTTCTTCAATTCGCTCGCCGAGACGGAACTCAAACTCCGCGAGGCGACGCAGTCGCGATATGTGCTCGAGGTCGGACTCGTCAAGCTTGTCGAAATGCGGCGCGTCGTCCCGCTCGAATCGATCATCGAACGACTGACACGTCTGGAAGCCTCGCTCGGCGGAAATTCCGCGACCGCCGCGGTCTCCGAGGAAAAAAAAACTTTAAAACCCGCGATTCCGCCGCCTGACGCACCGTTTGAAACCGAACGGCAAAAGGTGACGGAACCGGCAACCGAACCCAAACCGGAGCCTACCGTCGCGCGTCCGGCGCCAGAACCATTGGCCGATCCGACCGACGAGCCGGCACCGGTAATCGAATCTCCGCCGGATTATCTTCCGGACGACCCCGCCGACGAACCGCAGGTGCCGTGGACGCAACGCGACGACCTTCGGGCACGTGTCGCCGCGATGCCGATCAAGATGCTTCCGATCACTTCGGAAGAACTCGAGCACGTCGACGACAATTACCTCGACGCCGCCTACGAGAACAAACTCCGCCGCAGCGGCGACAATCTCTACCCGATCAGCAATTCGCGGGAGTTGGCGGGTCTGCTTTCCAACCGCGAGGAATCAGGCGACGAACCGACGAACGGCATGCCGTCCGATAAGCCCCGGAAACCGGCATACGAGATTCCCGATCTCGGCGGCGAGATCGATCTCAAGGCCGTTCCGGAACTCCCCCCGAATCCGACAAAGGACGAACTCTGGAAATACGCCGAAAACCATCCGCTCGTGGCGCGGGTCAAGAAGACGTTTCGCGGCAAGATCGTAAATATTCGGCCCGCCGATCAAAATTCTCGGAACTAAAATCGCCGCTTCGCGTAATTCTATTGCGGAGGTGGTTGACACAATGCGTGAACCTTGGATAGCAGGTCTTTTGAGTTTTTTGGTGCCCGGTGTCGGTCAGATCTATAACGGACGAATCATCGTCGGGATCATCTGGCTGGTACTTACGGGGGTTTCGTGGATCGGTTCCGCCGGAACGCTCGGTTGGATCGTTCACCTGATCGCCGCCTGGTGCGCCTTCAGCTATGCGAAGGACAACCCCGTCCGTTAATACGAAGTCAGAAGTTTTTTCATGCAATCCTCCTTTCGCCCGTCGGCCGACGCCGTCGGGCTTTTTTACTTTTCTCGGATGTATAACGTAGAATCGAACATTGCTTTTTAGCCGGCGATTGCGTTGTCGCGATTCCCGGACGGAACGTATGGTTCGAGAAGGTATCCCGTTTTTGTTTGGCGCCGGATTGCCGGCGTTGGTTTTTTTGGCCCTCTTTTTGTGGCTCGGAGGATTCGCGTACCTCGCGGTCGCGGCCGTGTTTCTGTTCCTCGCCGCGTTCATGGCCTATTTTTTCCGAGATCCGGAGCGGCATTCGCCGACCGGCGACGACATCATCGTTTCGGCGGCAGACGGACGCGTGACCCGCGTCGAGGCCGACGAGAAAGGCACCTTCGTGAGCGTTTTCCTCTCTCCGCTCGACGTCCACGTCAATCGCGCGCCGATCGACGGGACAGTGACCGCCGTCGATTACGTGAAGGGCAAGAAGAACCCCGCAACGAGCAACGAAGCGAGCCTCGTCAACGAACGCAACTCGATCACCATCGAAAATTCCCGCATGACGGTCGTCTGCACGCAGATCGCCGGCATTGTCGCCCGACGCATTGTCTGTCACAGCAAAAAAGGTGATAATCTGAGGCTCGGCGAGAAGTTCGGTCTTATCAAGTTCAGCTCGCGCACCGATCTGAGGATGCCGGCGTCGGCCGAATTGCTTGTCAGCGTCGGCGACCGCGTCGTCGGAGGCGAAACCATCATCGCCCGCCTGCGTTCGTAAGGTCCGGCTCGAAACTATGGAAACCGAAGAAACCCAAGCCCCGCACAAAGGACTCAAAAAGGGCCTTTACCTGATTCCGACGGCGTTCACGGCCGCGAACGTCGGAATGGGCTTCCTGTGCGTGATCTATTCGATCCGCGGTTTCCAGACGATCGCGACCGATCCGGTCAACTCCGCTTCATACTTCAACTACGCTGCGCTCGCCATCGGTTTGGCGATCCTGTTCGACACGCTTGACGGCCGGGTCGCGCGCATGACGCGCACGGCGACCGAGATCGGCGTCCAGCTCGATTCGCTCGCCGACGTGGTGACGTTCGGGATCGGCCCGATCGCCCTGGTTTACGCGTGGGGCATCGCACCTGTCTTTTACGAGCACACGGCGATGCACAACCTCGGCGTGTTCCTGTTGTTCATGTACCTGATGTGCGGCGCGTTTCGGCTCGCGAGGTTCAATTTGCAGGCGACGCGCCCGCGGGTGCTTATCGAGGGTTCGACGAAGATCGACAAGAAAAGCTTTGTCGGACTGCCGATCCCGCCGGCGGCGGGTCTCATGGCATCGATCATCCATTTTGCGCCGATGCCGCTCAACACCTACGGCGCCGGATATCCGCGATTTTACGGGATCATGGTCCTGATCCTGCTCGGCGTGCTCGGACTGCTGATGGTGAGCACCATCCGCTACACGAGTTTCAAAACGGTCGCGACCGGCCGGACCAACATCTACATCGTTCTGCTCGTCGCCGCGATCGGAATGCTCATCTGGTTTTACTCTGAATATGCGCTGCTCGTGCTGAGCGTTCTTTATGTCTCGCACGGAGTCTTGTGGTATCTGCTCGGCATCCTTTCGCCGCGGCGAAAACAGGAAGAGCAGCAGGTGGCGATCGAAGAATCTTAGTCCTTTCCGGACGACTCGGCTTCCAGTTTCTTTCTGACCTCGAACGGCGTGACGTTCGACCGGCGTCGTTTGCGCTCGTAAACGCGCTCGTCGTCCGCATATTCAAATCCGCTCGCGACCACCAGCCCGACCAGCGTCAGGAACATCAACGTGATCGCCGTCGTGTGCAGCACGAAGTCGAAAATGCTGTGAATGAGGATCGAGAAACAGCCGGCGAGGGCGCCGACCGCGACTCCGCGGCGGAATACGTTCTCGGTCCGAGCGTTCGCGATGCCGGTGCGGAAGAGCCGGTAAATGAAGTAGCCGGCGAGCAGCAGACCGACGATCCCGGCGTCGGCGAGGATCTGAAGGTAGTCGTTGTGCGCCTGCTCGACGCGCTCAAGTCCGTTCGCCGTGTCAAACGGCGTGTAGGCCGCCGCAAACGCTCCGATACCGGCTCCGAACGGTAGGTTGTGCGTGATGACGTCGATCGTGACCTTCCAGATCTGCAGACGATTCGCCGAAAAATCATTCGATTGCGCGGTTTCGGCAAATCGGGTGAGCGACGATTCGCCGCCGACGAAGATCGATCCGAAAACGATGACGAGGAGCAGCGCGACCGCGAGCGCGACCTTGAGCGCGATCTGATTGCCGGTCTTCGCCTTGCTCGTGACGAGGACCATGAATCCGATCCCGGCCATGAGCGCGATCAGACCGCCGCGCGAACCGCTCATCACCAGCGAAAGTCCCATCAAACCGACGGCCGTGATCGTGATCAGCCGTTTGTCCCGCGCGACCGCACCCGAGAACAGCATCCCGAGCGGAACGCTCACCGCCATTTCCATGAAGGCCGCGTAATTATGCCGGTTGACGAACGATCCGAACGGTTGCGCGGCGTGCTGCGCCTCATAGATCCCGTAGATCTTGAACGGGCTCAGGAAATATTGCAGGATCGCGTAAAAGGCGAAAATGAAGCCGAACACGGTGATCAGCGAGGTCACGCGGCGGATCCGCGAAGCGTTGTCGAGCACCGTCAGAAGCAACGCGAAGAAAATGAACAGCGCGAGGATGTGAAGCGCGAACATCAGCGTCCAGAAGGGTTCGATCGAGATCGTTCGCCGGATCCCGCTGACGCCGTATGAATCGGCGATCGACCCGAACGGAATGATCTGGATGAACGCGTAAACGACCGTCAGCAAGATCGGCAACTGGATCGCGGAGCGGCTGAAACGCATTCCGCCGGCACGGAGCGAATCCGCGGCCCACAGAATTCCGGCGAGCGCGATGATCAGATAAGTGAACGCAATGATCGGCTGATGCACGGCGCCGTAGCCGACCGTCGTGAAGACGATCAGCGCGCACAGGAGAAAGAAGATCAGCCGGTTAAGGCGTGTAGATTCAGGATTCATTGAGCGTTTCTCACTCGGCCTCGAGCACGAAATCGTCGAGCCAGACCGACCCGAAGATCGGACAGGCATCGCCGCAGTAGGCCCGGTCGAGCCGGACGAGAATTCCTTCGGCATTTTCCGGGGCCTCAAACTCGACCTTCATTTCGGTCCAATCGTTGTTCCCCGTCGGAAACGCGGTACTTGTCGCCAGGATCTTGTCGTCGTTGGCGTTGACGATCTCGATCAACGGCGGACCGGCGCTTTTGAGATCTTCGGTCCGAACCCAGAACTTGACGCGGTACCGTTTCGGCGACTCGACGGCGATCACCTGCCAGACATTCTTGACCTCGACGCCGTTGAAGCCGCTGAACGAGACTCGCAGGCTCCGGTTTCCGCCGTGCTTCTTCATTTGGTCGGTGCGGACATCGGTCTTTTCGAGTCGCACGACCTTCCATCCAAAATACGCCTTCTGCGCATCCTCGAGCGCCGATTCGAATCCGGGATTCTGAACCGCTCCGAGTTCCGCGCCTGATTCGATCCCGAGCTGACGGACATAATCGACCGCAGCGCGATAGAAGCGCTTTTCGTAGAGCGCCTGGGCGATCACTCTGGCGACGTCGTGATGGTTCTGTTTCTCTTCAGGTGAAAGCGTATTCCAGACACGAAGCGACTCGGTGGCCAATTCCCGTGCCGCATAGAACTTTGCGAGCCCGGCGCGGACGTCGGGATTGTCGCCGGCCAGTTCTCCGAGCTTCTTAGGGTCCTTTTCGTAATACTCCCAGACGATCGAAAAGACCTGGTCGCGATATTCCGAACTGTTCGAGGCGGCGATCCGAAATTCGTTCATCGCCTCGTCGTCGCGGCCCTGACGCAAATAGAAATTGGCCAAATGCCAGTGAACGTAGCTGTACGACGGCGCCAACTCGACCGCGCGCCGGAACGCCTTTTCGGCATCGTCAAAGCGCTCGGCCTGTTCGAGCGCCCGCGCCAGTTCGACCCAGGCCCGATGGTCGTACGGCGCGTTCCTCACCATTTCCGCATACCCCGCAACGGCCCGCGCGGTACCGTCGCTCGAGAACTGGTCCTTGTTGATCGTCGCTTCAAGCCAGTTCGTGATCGGATCGCGCGGACTCAGATCGAGCGCGAACGACGCGATCTCGGCCGCATTCGGCGCATTCGGCTGCGTCAGCGAACCGAGCATGTTTCCGAGCTGAATTCTGATCGAGAACCAGGCGAAAAGAAGCGCGGCGGCGATCAGTCCGATCGCCACCAAGCGTCCCTTAAGACTTTTGGTTTCAATGACTTTGAATGGTTCCGCCACGATCATAGAAACTTATTCGATTTGCCCTCTTTTATCAAGCGAAGAATTCCGCGATCTTCGCCACGACGTAATCCTGCTGATCCGGCTTGAGTTCAGGAAATACAGGGATGGCGAGCGTTTCGCGCGACGCCCGTTCGCTCTCCGGATAATCGCCTGCCTTACCGCCGAGATACGCGAAACACTCCTGCAAATGCAGCGAAACCGGATAGTAAACATCGGTCCCGATTCCGGCGTCGGTCAGAAATGCGCGCAGATCGTCACGCCGCTGCGGGACGCGGATCACGAACTGATTGTAGATATGCCGCACGCCGGGACGTTCGAAGGGCAGTCCGACGACTTCGAGAAGGCCCGCGTCCGCAAAAAGTTCCCGGTACCTGTCCGCATTCTCTTTACGGCGCCGCGACCAGGCGTCGAGGTGCGGAAGTTTCACACGGAGGACGGCGCCCTGAAAACCGTCGAGCCGGGAGTTGAGTCCGACCCACTTATGAAAGTAGCGCTCGTGCGAACCGTGAACGCGCAGCGCACGGAGTTTTTGCGCCAATTCGTCGTCGTCCGTCGTCATGAATCCGCCGTCACCCATTCCGCCGAGATTCTTCGACGGATAGAAGCTGAAACAGCCGATGTCGCTCATCGCCCCGGCGCGGACCCCGTTCTCTTCCGACCCGATCGCCTGCGCCGCGTCCTCGACGAGCGGCACGCCGCTCCGTTCCGAGATCGCACGCAGTGCGGCCATGTCGGCGCATTGGCCGTAAAGATGCACCGGCTGGATCGCCTTCGTCCGGTCACTGATCTTTGCCTCGATCCGCGAAACGTCCAGATTGAACGTTTCCGGGTCGATATCGACAAATACCGGTGTCGCGCCAAGACGCGTGATCGCCGAAACGGTCGCAAAGAAACTGTACGGCGTGGTGATGACCTCATCACCCGGGCCGATATCGAACGCCATCAGCGCCAAAAGCAGTGCGTCGGTGCCCGAGGCACAGCCGATCGCATGCCTGACGCCGCAGTATTCGGCCAGTTCCTGCTCCAGCGCGGCGACCTCCGCGCCAAGGATGAAACCATTCGAATCAAGTACGCGGCCGATGGCCGCTTCGATCTCCGGACGCAGTTCCCGGTTCTGTTCACTAAGGTCTAATAAAGGAACACGCATTTTGATAAATAAAAATTCCCCAAGGCAATAATTGTAATACCTTGACTAATATTTCCAGAAATGTAAAAGTTTAGGCGAAGTTTCGTGCCGCACGCTGTTCTGAGCTATCTAAGTGCTTCTCAATCAAGCATTTAGCTCGCGCAAGCCGCGATGCGGACACCCCCGAATATACTTCCTAATTCAAAATTACTTACGCGTCGCGGTCGATCTTTCCGGAAGTTTGTGCGGACCGATCGGCGCGAAGCTTGTGTTGAAATCATGCGGCTCCCGTTCGCCGTGCCGTCCGATGGTCCGGCCGGGTTGGGAGACGAGCAATGCTGAACGGCAACGATCGCCGTTCGCGGACTTGCACGACGGTCTCAGAACCGTACTGGAGGATAACTAAGTGCTCAAAAGAAATTCCGCGCTGCGAGGGATGTTGCTTTCCGTCGGAGTGCTGAGCGTGTTCGGGTTTGGCAGTCTGTATCTGCTTCCCCACACAGCGGCTCAAAAAGAAAATGAGAAGGCAAAGAAATTGAACAAGATTGAAGCTTCTTCCGCGCCGGGCGCGGTCAATCCGGACGACCCGGGAATGATCCTGCTGAACGCGGTCAGGATCAACGCGAAATCCGAAGAAGGACAGGCGATGCGCCAAAGCGTCGGCAGTTTTTCGGGCAAACGCATGCATATCGTCAAGTTCCGCGGCCCGGTCGAGGGCGAGTGGTTCAAGTCGCTGACATCGACAGGTGCCGAGATCATCGACTACATCCCGAACTTCGCATACCTCGTGTATGGCGATGCGGGTACGCTGCAGTTGATCCAGTCGAACGCGAACGCGGTCGGAAGTCCGATCGAATGGGACGGCGTTTACAAGGACGAATACCGTTTCGCTCCGAACGTCTGGCGCGAGACCCCCGAAAAGGACGGAGCGCTTATCCCGAGCAGTGATCAGTTCCAGATCCAGTTGTACAAAGACGGTCCGGTGAACGATGAGACCCTGGATTTCGTCAAATCGATCCAGACCTCGCCGATCAAAGGGCAGCAGAACGTATTGCATTACGTCAACTTCGTAGTCGGACTCGACAAGGACGGATTGACGAAACTCGCGTCGCGTCCGGATGTGATCTCGATCGTTCCGTACTTTGAAAAACGGAAAATGGACGAGCGTCAGGCGATCATCATGACCGGCGACCTGAACGGCAACGTTCCGAACCCCGGCAATTACATGAGCTACCTTGCCGGCAAAGGATTTACGCAGGCGCAGTTCGATACTTCGGGCTTTGCGGTCGACGTCACGGACAGCGGCATCGACACGGCAACGCCCGCTTCGCCGACGCAGTTCCTGCTTCGGAAATTCGGTGATCCGGCAAACACCAGCCGTTTCATTTATTCCCGCCTCGAGGGAACGGCCCACTCCGGCAGCACGCTACAGGGCTGCGACGGCCACGGAAACCTGAATGCGACGATCATCGGAGGTTATGTCCCCGATGGCGCGCCGTTCAATGCGTTCCCGCATATGGACGCCTCCGGATTCCGCTACGGTATGGGACTCGCGCCGTTCGTCAAGGTCGGTTCGTCGGTCATCTTCGACCCGGATACCTTCACGAGTCCGAACTATTCGAATCTTCAATCGAAGGCGTACAACGACAACGCTCGAATCAGTTCAAACAGCTGGGGATCGAGCTTGAACACCTATACGACCGATTCGCAGGCCTATGACTCGCTCGTGCGCGACGCGCAGCAGTCAGGTTCGACGTTCCCGGCCGCCGGCAACCAGGAAATGGTGATTCTCTTTGCCGCGGGCAACGGAGGCAGCGGATCGAACACCGTTGGCGAGCCCGGAACGGCAAAGAACGTCATCACGGTCGGCGCCTCAGAAAACGTTCAGGCGTTCGGTGCTGCTGATCAGTGCGGCACGACCGATGCCGAGGCGAACAGCGCAAACGATATCGTCGGATTCTCGAGCCGCGGCCCGACGTCCGACGGCCGCAAGAAGCCCGATATCGTCGCTCCCGGAACCCATGTCTCGGGCGGCGTCGCACAGTCAACGGTAGTTTCGCCGGTCACCGGCAACGGTACCCAGCTCACGTGCTTTGACGCATCAGGCGTCTGCGCCGGAACCGGATCGAACAACTTCTTCCCGGTCGGCCAGCAGTGGTACACGGCTTCATCCGGTACGAGTCACTCGACCCCGGCAATCGCCGGCGTCGCGGCGCTCATCCGTCAGCATTTTCTCAACAACACTCTCGGCGCGCCGAGTCCGGCGCTGACGAAGGGAATCATCATGAACTCAGCCCGTTACATGAACGGTACCGGAGCAAACGACAATTTGTTCTCGAACAATCAGGGCATGGGAATGGTGAGTTTGAACAACTATTTCGACATCTTCGCGCGGGCGCACATCATCCGCGACCAGGTGCCGGCAGACAAGTTCACGGCCACCGGACAGGAACGTATCTTTTCGGGAACCGTCGCGGACAACACGAAACCGTTCCGCGTGACGGTTGCCTGGAGCGACGCTCCCGGTTCGACGACCGGAAACGCGTACGTCAACAACCTCGACCTCGAAGTGACGGTCGGCGGTCAAACCTATCTCGGGAATGTGTTCACCGGCGCGAATTCGTCGACCGGCGGAAGCGCGGACGTTCGCAACAACGTTGAGAGCGTCTTCATCCCGGCCGGTGTCTCGGGCACGTTCGTGATCAAGGTCAAGGCGACGAACATCGCCGGCAACGGTGTTCCGAACGACGCCGACGCGCTCGATCAGGATTTTGCGCTGATCGCGTCGAACGCCAGCGAAGTTCCGGTCGCCGTGATCCAGGCGAACAGCGTCACGATCACGTCGGAAAACGGCAATCCGGCGAACAACGTTCCGGATCCGGGCGAGACCCTGACGGTCGATCTCAATCTCCAGAACGTCGGTTCCGCAAACGCCTCGAACGTCACCGCCACCCTTCAGTCGACGGGCGGTGTGACGAATCCGAGCGGTTCGCAGAATTTCGGTACGATGACGGCGGGCGGCTCGGCCGTTGTCAGGCCGTACACGTTCACGGTTTCGCCGTCGGTTACCTGCGGCGACAACATCACGCTGACCTTCGTGATCAACGACGGAACGAATTCGTTCAACTACACGAAGACATTCGGAACCGGAACGCCGGTGACGAGCCTGTCGCAGAACTTCGACGGAGCGACTCCGCCGACGCTGCCGGCCGGCTGGTCGAGTGCGCAGACCTCGGGAACCGGCATCAGCTGGACGACCGCCTCGACGGCGTCGGCTTCGTCCCCGAATTCCGCTTTTGCCAACGATCCGGGCGCGGCCAACGCCGCAGCGCTGGTTTCGCCGTCGTTCGCGGTGAATTCGAGCGCGGCTCAGGTTTCGTTCCAGAACTCGTACAACACCGAGGCCTCGTCCACGTCACAGACAACCGGCTACGACGGTATGGTCCTTGAGATCAGTGTCAACAGCGGTTCATTCCAGGACATCATCACCGCCGGCGGTTCGTTCGTTACGGGCGGCTACAACCGGACGATCTCCGGCTCGTTCAGCAGCCCGATCGCCAATCGTCAGGCCTGGTCCGGAAACTCCGGCGGATTCATCACGACCACCGTCAACCTTCCGGCCTCGGCCAACGGCCAGAACGTCCAGCTCCGCTGGCTGATGGCGTCCGACTCGTCGGTCACCGGCGCGGGCGTCTGGGTTGACAACATCGCGGTCACGGCCGGTTCGAGTTGCGCGACGCCGAATGTCAGCGTCAAGTCACGCGCCGACTTTGACGGCGACGGCAAAACCGATATCTCGGTCTTTCGTCCGAGCGAAGGCAACTGGTATCTGAACCGCTCGACGGCCGGATTCACGGTTGTCACGTTCGGTAATTCGACCGATACCCTGGCACCGGCTGACTACGACGGCGACGGCAAGGCCGATGTCGCCGTGTTCAGACCGTCGGCCGCCTCCGGCACGCCTGACTTCCTGATTCTGCGTTCGAGCGACAGCACGCTGCAGGGTTCGGAATGGGGCACCACGGGTGACGTGGCGCAGGTCGGTGATTACGACGGCGACGGCAAGGCCGACGCTGCCGTGTTCCGTCCTTCGAACAACACGTGGTACATCGTCAACTCGAGCAACGGCAGCGCGACGATCGTCTCCTTCGGCTCGGCCGGCGACGTTCCGGTCCGGGCTGATTATGACGGCGACGGCAAGACCGATATCGCGATCTTCCGTCCGTCGGCAAACCAGTGGTGGATCAACGGATCGACCGCCGGTGTGACGGCGCAAACGTTCGGTGCGGCGGGCGACAAGCTCGTTCCGGCCGATTACGACGGCGATAACAAGGACGACATCGCCATCTGGCGTCCGTCAACCGGTCAGTGGTGGATCCTTCAGTCGTCGAACTCGACGGCCGTGGTCAACACCTTCGGTATTTCGACCGACGTCCCGGTTCCCGGCGACTACGACGGCGACGGCAAGGACGATCAGGCGATTTATCGTAACGGTCAGTGGTGGCTGAACCGGTCGACGTCCGGCGTGACGGCGATCAACTTCGGCCTCGCAGCCGACAAACCGACTCCAACCGCTTACATCCCGTAATCGGCGAGGGTCTACAAAGCAAAAGGGCGGATCGCGAAAGCGTCCGCCTTTTTTCATTTGCGTTTTCACGGCTCGTTACTTAGCCTATCGACAATGATCGAAGACAAAACCGACCGCGTAGCCGAGATCATCAAACGGCTCAAGCGAGAGTATCCCGACGCGCACTGCGCACTCAATCACTCGAACCCGCTCGAATTGCTCGTGGCGACGATCCTTTCCGCCCAGTGCACCGATGAACGGGTCAATATCGTGACCGCCGAGTTGTTTCGCAAGTACCGGACGGCGCAGGATTTCGCCGACGTTTCGCAGGAAGAGCTGGCGAACGACATCAAATCGTGCAACTTTTTCAACAACAAGGCGAAATCGATCCGCGGCGCGACGCGTAGACTTCTCGACGATTTCGGCGGCGAGGTCCCGAAAACGATGGACGAGCTTCTGACGCTCAACGGCGTCGCCCGAAAAACTGCCAACGTCGTCCTCGGAAACGCATTCGGCGTCGCGTCGGGTGTCGTCGTCGACACGCACGTCGCGCGGCTTTCCTATCGACTGGGACTGACGGACGAGACCGACGCGGTCAAGATCGA
>JAKOSS010000831.1 GCA_029777145.1 Acidobacteriota bacterium
GCGGTCGAGATCGAGGCCATCGAGTCGGCGGTCGAGGCGAGATTCGGCAAGGGAGCGGTTGAATCTCCGATGGCGATCGCGAGGCAGCTTGCCGACGAGGGTGCGGAACTGCGCCACGCGGAAATACTCGCGCTGTTCGTGCGGCGTCAGACTTCGGCACCATACGTCGAAGCGATCCGCTCGATTCCACCGATCACGGATCTCCGAACGGCGATTGGCTCTCTCGATTACGTTTCCCGGACGCGCCGGCGGTTTGCCACGGAAAAGGACCGGACGGCATTGCAGCATCTGAACGCCGAACTTGTCGCGCTTCGTGAGCGGCTGTCGGCGACCGCGGCGAATCCGCGCGCACCGTCCGTGTTGCGGTCTGAATCATTCGAGATCGCCGAATGGCTTTCGATATTCCTGCAAGCGCCTGAGATCTACGAACGCTGGATCAGGCTGCGGCTCGATTCGCCGGACTTCAAGGAACGATTTCCCTATTTTGACGAAACGATATGATCCGACGCTTCTTTGCAAGCCCGAATATGATCGTCGACGGCCGAGTCGTGCTCGACACTGCCGAAACGCGTCATCTGCGCGACGTTCTCCGTCTGAGCGCGGGCGACGAGGTCGCGCTGTTCGACGGCGCCGGGAATGAGTACTCGGCGCGTATCGGCGAGATCTCAAAACGATCGACGGTCATCGAGATCACGGAACGGATCGAATCGCGGTTTCCCGAATCGAAGCTCGATCTGACGATTGCCGCGGCGATGCTCAAATCCGACAAATTCGACCTCGTTGTCCAGAAATGCGTCGAACTCGGCGTCAGACGTCTTGTGCCGCTCGCAACGAACCGCACCGACGTCAAACCGAAAGCGGCGCTTCCACGTGTCGAGCGCTGGCGGAAGATCGCGATCGAAGCCTCGAAACAATGCGGACGTTCGGTCGTGATGGAGATCGCCGATCCATTCGAATTCGCCGCGTTCTGCAAATCGGACGAATCGGAAACCAAGATCTTCTTTTCTGAGCGGGGCGGCGTAAGTTTTGATCGGTTGTCGGGAGAAGGCCGGATGACGGCGGTGGTCGGACCGGAAGGCGGCTGGGACGATGTCGAAATTGAACTCGCGCGATCGGGCGAATTCCTGATCGTGACGCTCGGCGGGAGAATCTTAAGGGCCGAAACGGCGTCGATCGCGTTGGCGACGATCCTGCAGCACCGTTTCGGCGATCTCAACTAATCTTCGATCTTGATCTTCTTTGGACGGTAATACGCCTCACCGCGCTGCTTCAATTCGGCCTCGTTGGCGAGCCGTGCGAGCACCGCATCGAGCAGGTCCTTGTCATCAAGCTTGAAATTAACCATTCCCTTCGCGTCGACATCGGGATCGTCGAAATTGATGATCAGATAGCGGCGCTTTTCCTTGATGAATCCCCCGAGCAGCCCGGCGTACGGAATGACGCTGACGACCTTTCCGGTCGTCGACTGGACCGACTGCGACTGCGGGAAAATGACCAGCATCGACCGGTACGGGATCGCAAATTTTTCCCGCTGATCCTTGTCCAAGAAAACGAGCCGTTCGTTGCCGTCGTCGAACTTCAGCGTCCCGTCTTCCTTCTTGCTGAAACCGTACATGCCCCCTTCGTACTTCGCCGTGAACGACTCAGGTGCCGGCCGCACCGGCGCGGACTTTGTTTTGTCGCTCTCGACGGGCCGCACCTGGGCGATCGAAAGGACCGCGCTGATCAACACGATGATCAAAATCAAAACAAATTTCATATTCTGCAACACTCCAAGAATTAGTTAGCCGTGTCGGCGCAAGAACAGCGCGATTGACGGCAAGATCGACCTCACGCGATCAGACATCGGGGGAATCCGAATTCACAAATCATCAATCCGCACTTATAGACGTAATCCGCCGATCGTTCGTTGCCAGCGCAGGGATTCAGCAAGCACTTTTAAGCGACCGCGATCGGCTTCGCCCGCCGATGCCTCGAGTTGACGGATGATAGCTTCGACGAGCGGCGCGGATCCCGGACCGACATGCGAGGTCAGCTGCGAATAGTAATGGATTCTCAAACGACCGTCCGGTTCACGATGAAATTGAATGACGTCTTCCGGCGATAGCTTCAGCACGTCCTGGCCGGCAGGCGCCGCGCGACGCGGCACGCCGTGATCAGTACCGTCTTCCGCACGCGTCCCGAGAATCAGGATGCGAAGCAGCAATCCCTGTTCGTTGAGAAAATCCGGACTGAACTTCCCAAGCTCAGGTTTTGGTGAAAGCCGCGGACCGAAGTTCGAGTATTCGGGATTGATGAGCGTCGAGTCGTAGATGATCCCGACAAGTTCAGGCCCGTTCTCAATCGGCATCGAGACGAATTGCGCGAACCCGAAATCGTCCGCACCCGGCGGCGCCGCGACATCGAGCGAATCGACGACGCGCGCGAGGTAGTCAAGGTGCGAATCGGAACTGACGATCGTGGCTATCTTCATTCGCTCTCAAGAGTAATTGCAGGACGGGCCCATGGGCAAGCGGCCGAGAGGGGAGAGGGCGAAGGGGGAGAGGGCGAAGGGGTGAAAGGGGGAGAGGGTGAAGGGGGAGAGGGGGGAGAGGGTGATCTCCCACTCTCCCACTCTCCCACTCTCCCATTCTTCCATTCTCCCGCTCTCCCATTCTCCCTTTCTCCCGCTCTCCCATTCTCCCTCTCTCCCTTTCTCCCACACTCCCGCTCCCTCTCCCCATCACCTCCGTCGTCCTTTGCTCGCGGCCTTGCGGGAAATTCGAAAATCGAGTTCGTTCTCGCGGGCGAAACCCTGCAACGCATGGAGGAAAATTTCGCGATCGCGGACCGTGATGACCGCCGTCTGATCGGCCGTTTCGAGCGGATAAGGATATCCGAGTCCGACAACGCATTCGGCGCGAACGACGTCGATCAGTTCAGTTAGAAAACCTTCGCGAAAGACCCACGACGGCACGTCGAGCCTCACCGGTGGACCGTCGGCGGTCGTGCGAAGATAAACGAATCCGGCGATCGATTCGCCCGTTGA
>JAKOSS010000094.1 GCA_029777145.1 Acidobacteriota bacterium
GCAAACGCCGTCACCGGGTATTTTTGTGCCTGATCTTATCCGATCCTATAACCGCGAAACACGCCAAACACGCGAAATCGCTCCCGAGTTCAGAATCTTCGTATCTCGTCTTTCTGAGCAACGCGAAAGGTAAGACTGTTGTGACGGGTCATGTAAGGTCTTCTCGGGACGCAGATCACCGAAGACATTCGCGTGCTTTCGCGTCATTTCGCGGTCAAAATACTCGGTACCCGCCGTGGAGTTAAAGAACCTTGACATCGACGTAGAAAAGATCCGTGGCGACGCGGAACGTTTCTTTGGTCAGGTTCGTCTTCATCGACTGCCACTCGGTCGTCGGTTTGATCGTCTGCCAGTTTCCCTCGGTTCCGACCTTCACCGGCATGTTGAATCGTTTCTCATCCGCCGACCACCTGTATGAGACCGCGCCCGCTTGGTCGAATTTCAGCTCAAGGACCGGCAGCTCCGCGTGACGAAGGTACTGATCGAACACGGGCGTCAGGTCGCGTCCGGCTTTTCGGCTGAAGTACGCGGCGACGTCCTCGGTCATGATGTTGCGATACCTGAACTCCTCGTAGAATCCCTTGATCATCGCGAACCATTTGCGGTCGTCGTCGATCACGCTGCGGAGCGTATTCAGGAACAGCGCTCCTTTGAAATACTGATCTTGCGGCGGATCGGTCCCCGCATTGCGGGCGCCGACGATCGGCACCTTGTTCCGCACCTTCGATTTGTAGGCGTTCGTGTATTTCAGGCCGTCAGCTTTGCCCCAGTGATACTCGACATAAAGGCATTCAAGATAGGTCGTCCAACCCTCGTGGATCCACATATCCGAACTGTCGGCCGCCGAAACGGCATTTCCGAACCACTCATGCCCGCTTTCGTGGATGATGATGAAGTCGAACTTGAGGCTGATCCCGACACCGGTCCAGTCGCGCAGGAGGTAGCCGTTCGACCATTTATTGCCGTAGGTGACGGCGCTCTGGTGCTCCATCCCCGAATACGGCGCCTCGATCAGCTTGTAGCCGTCCTTTTTGAACGGATACGGCCCGAAATAGTGTTCGAACGCCTTGATCATTCCCGGGACCTGCGAGAATTGCGTCTTCGCCTTTTCGATGTTTTCCGGAAGCACGTAGTAGTCGAGATCGAGATCGCCGTATTTCTCGCTCCAATGTTCGTAGGCGCCGATATTCAGCGAGACGCAGTAGTTGTTGATCGGGTAATGGACATCCCAATCCCAGCGGGTGTAACCGTCGCCGAGATCGGTCTTTCCGGCGAATCGTCCGTTCGAGATGTCGCTCAGACCGTTCGGCACCGCGACGCTGATCCGCATGCTTTCGACCTCGTCTTTCCACTGGTCCTTGTTCGGCCACCAAATGCTTGCGCCGGGGCCTTCACAGGCCGTGTTGATCCAGTCGCGCCCTTTCGGATCCTTGTTGAACGTGATGCATCCGAAACGTCCCGTCGCCGGCGGATTGCCGGAGTAATAGAAATCGATGTCGTACGTTTTCCCCGACTTCAGCATGTTCGGGAAATCGATCAGAACCGAGCGCTTGTCCCGCGAATACTTCAACTCGGTCTGCCCCATCATGATCCGGTCGACTTTCAGATCCTGCGAGAGATCGAATTGGATCCGGTTGTCGTCCGACAGCATTTTGAACCGCGCGGCGGTCTTTCCGCCGATCCATTTCTTGTCGGGATCGACGCGGATGTCGAGATGGTAATAAAGTAGATCGTTGTTCGCACGATAGCGGTTGTAATTGCCGTCAAGCGCGTTCGGATCGGGCGTGCGCTGCGGCGATTGCGGCCACACAGTGATTGAAGCGACGAGCAGCAGGATCAGGACGAAAGTTGATTTGAACATGGTTTTGGTGTTTTTAAGTATTGTAGCACCTAGGCGTGGGGAAGAATCACCGGTCGCGAGGCTGCGCACTTGCGACATCTACCGCGAATCGACGCGAAGAGACACGCAGATCAACATCGCCGGTTACGCAAAGCAAATCATCGATGGCGCTATTCGGAACGAATTCGCCCGGAAGACGCTCCTGTCGACCCGATCTCGAGCATTTCGCGCGATTTCGCGGTCGGTACTTCCGGTGCGATCTGCAGAATGAATGACCATTCATTTGGCGAATCAAAGCCGGGCGTTTTAGAATTGAACGTACTGACTTTCTAACAATTTTAAGGAACCTTATTTATGAAAATCGTAGTTTTGATGAAACAGGTCGCGAACAAGGACGCGGTGCTGCGAATCGCGGGCGACGAGAAGTGGATCGAACAGGGAGATATCTCGCTGCAGACCAACGAATCCGACGGCTACGCGCTTGAGGAA
>JAKOSS010000832.1 GCA_029777145.1 Acidobacteriota bacterium
AACGGAAAAGCGTACGAATCAGACGGATCGATCTATTTCCGCATCTCGGCGTTTCCCGAATACGGAAAACTCTCGAAGATCAGTTTCTCCGGCAACGAAGCCGGCGGTTCGGGTCGAGTCGATACGGACAAGTACGAGAAGGAAGACGCGCGCGACTTCGCGCTCTGGAAACTCGTCGACCGGTCGGATCCGGCCGGTTGGGACGCGCCGTTCGGTTACGGACGTCCGGGCTGGCATATTGAGTGCTCGGCGATGTCGATGAAATATCTGGGCGAGACGTTCGACATCCACGCCGGCGGCGTCGATCTGCAGTTCCCGCATCACGAGAACGAGATCGCGCAGTCCGAAGGCGCGACCGGAAAATTGTTCGCGAAGTACTGGCTGCACGGCGAGTTCCTGAAGATCGACAACGAGAAGATGGCGAAATCGCTCGGGAACGACTACACGCTGCGAGACATTCTCTCACGCGGGTTTTCGCCGCTCGCGATCAGGTATTTGCTGATCTCGGTCCCGTACGGAAAACAGCTGAATTTTACGTTCGAAGGACTGAAAGGCTCGGAATCGACCGTCGATCGGCTTCAGCAGTTCCGACGTCTGGTGCGCGAGGCGAAAACCCAGCCAGGTTCCGATCCCGAAGTCGCGAAGCTCGTCGCGAAAGCCTTGACTGAGTTTGAAGAGGCGATGGATGACGATCTCAACACGTCGGTCGCGCTTGCGGCGATCCACAATCTCGTGCGTGAGATAAATTCCGTGCTCGCCAGGGACGCGCTCCGCGCTGACGATTGCGACGCCGTTCTTGAAGCGGTCTCGAAGTTCGATTCGGTGCTCGGGATCTTCGGTGAAGAAAAAGCGGAGATGCTCGACGCCGAAATCGAAGCGCTGATTGCCGAACGCCAGGAAGCGCGCCGGAACCGCAACTTCGCCCGTTCCGACGAAATTCGCGATCTGCTGGCGGAACGCGGGATCGTGCTCGAGGATACGAAGGACGGCGTCCGCTGGAAGAGGAAGTGATTTTCAGCCGCGGATTGCGCGGATGACGCGGATTGATTTTGGATGATCCGCGTCATCCGCGGCTGAAACGATTTGAAGAATGAAACCGACCCGCCAGACAACACCGATCGTCACCGCCGAGGACTACATCAATTCGCTCCGCGGCCGTTCGTTGAAGGTTTATCTTTTGGGCGAAATTGTCGATGAGATCGTCGATCATCCGATCATCCGTCCCTCGATCAACGCCGTCGCCGAAACCTATCGCCTCGCATCCGCCGAACCCGAACTCGCGACCGCCGAATCTCATCTGACCGGAACGCGCGTCAACCGATTTCTGCAGATCGCGATGACGCGCGACGATGTCGTCCGGCAGAACAAGATGCAGCGCCGGCTCGGACAACTGACCGGGACATGCTTTCAGCGCTGCGTCGGAATGGACGCCATAAATTCCCTTTTCTCAGTTACTTACGAGATCGACGAGGCGAATGCGACCGTATATCATGAGCGCCTAAAAGCGTTCGTCGCCGAGATGCAGCGGCTCAATTTCGTGATCGGCGGCGCGATGACCGACGTCAAGGGCGACCGCTCGCTCGCACCGCACCAGCAGGCCGATCCGGACCTTTTCGTCCATGTCACAAAACGTACCGCCGAGGGCGTTTACATCACCGGCGCCAAAGCGCATCAGACGGGCTGTCTCAATTCGCACTGGCTTCTTGTCATGCCGACAATGCGCCTGACCGAAAATGACCGCGAATACGCGATCGTCGGCGCGATCCCGGTCGAC